>NZ_AUCT01000012.1 GCF_000429905.1 Desulfatibacillum aliphaticivorans DSM 15576
GGTTTGCTGGAATTACCGGAGTTCTTGTTGAGCTGGGCTTCCAATTTTTCAATGCGTTTGTTTTGCTGTTGAATGATTTGGCCCTGTTCCTGAACAAGCTGGGTGAGTTGGTCCACGGATTGTTGAAGCTGTTGGACGGTGCGTTCCAGATAGAGCACATACTCACGCATAGGTTGGGGAGTGAGTTGCCAGTCCAGGTCGGATATGGGGCGCTTGGGTTTCATGAAACAACCCTAGCACATAACACAGAGGACGTCTAGTAGGAATAATTCCTAAGTAGGACTTTTTTTAGCCCCCTGAACGCTTACGAAATATTGGAGGAGGGAAAATCTGACTTGGAATGGACTGGTATTGAAAGTGATGATATGTTTCAAACGGCATCTTTTTGTGGAGGATATGACGCAGATGAAAATGCCTTCTGCTTTAGCTTTTTTAGTAAAAGCGGAAAGGAGTATTGGTTTCAATTAACTATTAAGGAAATAACAGACATATCAAATAGAAAGGTGGAGACGATTGAAGTTAGAGCAGCGGATTATTAAGAAGGATATAACTGAAAACGGGTAGCCCTGGCACAGTAGTATCGCGCCAGGGTTTGACGAACATGTTTTTTCACGGCAAACCTCCCATTATTGTTGGAGAAACGCCATGTCCCCTACAAAATCTCGAAGAAGGATTCACGACGAAAAGCTATACGGCCACTTCATCTCCTTTTCCTGTTACCGAAGAAGCCTGTTTTTGCGGGATAAAGGGGCGCGGGGAATCGTGATATATTATTTGGCGGAGCAGTTGAAAAACCAAAAGGGCGAGTGCATGGGATTCGTCGTCATGCTCGACCATGTGCACGCTTTGGTACGGTTTAAAGAACCAGGACAACTAAGCACCTTTATGAGCCAATGGAAACGCAGGTCATCCATGGGGTTAAAAAAACTCTTTAGGGAAACTTTCACGGAAAACGATTTGCGCATAGACCTGAACAAACCCATGTGGCAGCCCAGATACCACTCGTTTGAGATTTATTCCAAATCCAAGGCTATAGAAAAGATTAAGTATATGCACCGAAATCCGGTGAAGGCGGGGTTGGTCAAAAGGTCGGAGGATTGGCTTCATAGTTCCGCTCGGTGGTACACTGATAAAAAACCAGTGGGAGTCTCACTGACAAAGGCTTTCTAAAAACACCATGTGCTCACGCACCCGGGCGGGATACTGCTCTGCCCGGGATACCCTACCAAAAACGCCTTCAATTATGGAGGAAATCCTGGCAGCTACTTCGTCTTACATTTGCGATGCAATCCGGCTTGCCGCGGTGAGGGTCATGGGTAGCCCTGGCACAGTAGTATCGTGCCAGGGTCCGAAGGACATGTTTTTAATATAAATCACTTACATCTGATTGGAGAGGCGCCATGGCCCCCACTGAATCTCGAAGATGGATTCATGATAAACATTCTTCTCGCTGATACAATCGGAAACCACAGTTGTCGAAGTTTTTCTAAAAACACCATGTGCTGGCGCACCCGGGCAGGATACTGCTCTGCCCGGGCTACCCAATCAATTCCAAAATATTGGATTTTCGTGGGATATTTTTCTCCCCGAACATTTTACCCTGAACATCCCGAGGCCGTGACCACCTCCCGGATTTTTTTGTCGTCCAGCATCCGGTTTTCCGGGGTGAGGCCGCATTGCTCCAGGGCGCCGACAATGCCGCCTGATGCGTTGAACTCGTTGTATACGGCGAAATTGCTTCTGCCGCCAAAGCAGAGCTCGGCCAGGGTGGTCAGATAGCCGGGGATGGTCTTGGGCTGGGGCGCGGAATGGTCGGAAATGATCAACTGTTTGGCGACCCGGGTCATGGACCGGATAGTCGCCAGCCTGTCCTGCGCGGGCATTTCGTGCAGAGCCAGGGAGATAACGGCGTAATCGTATGTATGATCCACGGCGTCTTCCAGGCGGGTGGCATCGCCGTGGACGAACTCCACGTTAGAGGCCTTGCTTCCTTTTTTCAGGAATTCCCCGAATCGAAGCATCCGGGCGGACATATCCACGCCGGTTATTTTTTCGCATTTCGGCGCCAGGTCCAAGGCCAGCCTGCCTGTGCCGCAGCAGACGTCCAGAACCGTGCATCCTTCCGGTATTAAAGCAGATATCATGCTTCTGTGACCGCCTTCCAGCGGATCGTAAAAAACTCCGTACAAAATCCCGTAAAACCACTGGGACCTATCCACCTGGTCCATTTCCCCCTCCTTGCAAACGGACTTCCGGACGACTCCGGTTTCGTCATTGAGAGCCGGGGCGGGCAAGGCCGCCGGCCCCGGCTGGTTTTGATTTTCGGGCGGCTAAAACGCCCTGCAGCTTGCTCTGATGAGCGTCATTTCTCGTACTTGAACGAAACGCTTACCTTGGCTCTGTAAGCCGTTACTTTGCCATCTTCAATTTTCAAGTCAAGCTCTTTTACTTCGGCCACCCGAAGATCTTTGAGGGATTGAGATGCGGTTTCCACGGCGAGTTTGGCCGCGTCCTCCCAGGAAGTGGGGCTGCTGCCAACCAGTTCTATGATTTTGTAAACGCTCATGCCGGTCCTCCTCTTGTTGGGGTGAACAAAAGAAAACACACGTCCATGGCCGCCAAAGCGGCTTTCCGGAAATAGGCCCATTAGGGCGAAAACTTGATTTTACGGCATGATGCGCCTGAGGAACACGGCAAGGAATGCAGGAAGCGACGGGCGCGCTTGCCAAAAGGAGGCGGAGTCCGAACAAAAGGCGAATGTTTGGGTGTTCCAGTTAACAAATTTACGGGCGAGGCTTTGGTCCTGTCAAGAAAATGTTCCCGAGGACGCAGTGTGGGCGCCAGGGCGGCGTCATAGGATCGTTCCTTGATCTCAGGTGATCTGAACCTTGTTACGGCCCTGGTTTTTAGCCCGATACAGCATTTGATCCGAACGGACAATCATTTCGTCAAGCGTCTTGAGCAAGGTGCTGCACACGCCTATGCTTGCAGTTACCCTTATGTCGGCGCCTTGCACCTGAATCACGGAGTCTTGAATGGTTTGGCGGACGCGTTCAAACAACTTGAGGCTGTCCGCCGGAGTTATATTCGGGGTCAGAATGCAGAACTCCTCGCCGCCGAACCGGGACACAATGTCAGTTTCGCGGCAGGCGTTTACAAGAATATTTGAGACGGACTGGATGACCAGGTCTCCCACGTCATGACCGTGGGTGTCGTTAACCCGCTTAAAATAATCTATATCAACCGTGGCGACGGCGATTTTGGTTTTTTCCCGCAATGCGGAAGCATGAATTTTTTTTCCCAGGTCGAAAAAATATCGTCTGTTATACAATCCGGTGAGAAAATCCTTGGAGGAAAGATCTTTGACTTCCTGAATATAATCCAGCAAATCCAGGTTTTGAGTTACGCGGCAATAAAATTCCTCCGCCAGAAATGGTTTGTTCAAAAAGTCCGAGGCGCCGCTTTTTATGAACTGAGCGGAAACGACTCCGTCTTCATCGCTGGAAATGCCGATAATGGCCATGTCAATAATATCACCGTTTTGAGCGTCAGGTAGCACGAAATCAAGAATCCCAATGGCAAAATCCTCCTCTTGCTCAGCAAAAAGAGCCTCCGTGTCTTTTAAGGACTTCGTCCAATGGACGGCGCATTCAAATTTCGATTCAATTTTTTCCTTCACAGACGATCCAAAAAGGGTGCTGTCTTCCACCAACAGGATTCTTTTCATTCCCCAAACTCCCATATTCCGAGCAAAACCACAGACGCTCCAAAGTATCACTGCAAAAACAACAAACAATAACCATCTGATAAAAAGATAAATATTTATCAAACCAACGTCCGGACATCCCCAATAGCAGTATGCAATATCCATGCTATCCCAAAAATTTCAGGCCTGCAAAAACGTGATCAGACAAAGGCGAGATTGAAAAATCCTCCAAATTTCCGCTAAATGTAGCATTTGCTACATCAATTCCGGCATGATTATAGTATGGCTCTTAGACTGGTGTGCATTATTAGGAAAGGATTAGACGCATGAGTTGTTTATGCCGTGAAATGGCCGGCGATTCCATTGAACTTTCGCCTGTTTGCATCGGCCACCTCTGGGTTTTTCGGAATTTGGCCCCCAAGGACGTCAAGGCCCTGGCCGTCAACGCCATGCGGAAAAAGCTGGAAAAGGGAGATTCCCTTTTTCTTCAAGGCGACCCAACGGATGAAATGTTCCTGATCAAAGGAGGCCGGGTCAAGCTGACCAAGGTTTTGGAGGACGGGACGGAGTTGACTCTGGACATTCGGAAAGCCGGCGACTTTGTGGGCGAAAACATGTTCTCCGAAGAGGGGGAATACCCCGTAAGCGCTTATTGCCTGGAAGACACCTTTACCTGCGGATTCACCCGGGACCAGTTTGAACAACTGGTTTTGGATCACCCCCAGGTAGGCCTGCAAATCATCAAAAACCTGAGCGAACGGATTTCGCGCCTGACCAGCCGGGTGGGAAGCCTGGCCGTATCCAATATTGAGGACAGGCTGTATCGCGTACTGGCTAACGTGGCCCAGGAGCACGGCGCCAAAAGCGCCCGAGGCGTGGTGATTCAGTTCCCCCTGACGCATGAAGACCTGAGCTTTTTGACGGGCGCCCATCGGGTGAGCATCACCCGGGCCATGAAGGCCCTGAAAAGCGGGGGGAAGATCATCCATGAAGACAAGCGGATTATCCTGCCTATGCTGGAATCCGCCTGACCCTTCCACCAGGAGTCCTGGTCAGTTCAAAAATTTAGTTGAGGATGTACCTTTGGGGATTCATGGGCACGCCGTTCAGGTGCACTTCGTAATGGAGGTGGGGGCCTGTGCTGCGTCCCGTATTGCCGACTTCTCCCACAATCTCGCCCCGTTGAACCTTATCGCCCTTTTTAACGTTGAATTTGTTAAGATGGGCGTACCGGGTGGAGATGCCGTGCCCGTGATCGATTACGATCACGTTGCCGAAGCCGCTTTTTTTGCCGCAAAAAGTGACTTTGCCGTTGGCGGTGGACATGATGGGGGTTCCCGTGGATGCGCAAAGGTCCAGGCCCTTGTGGAACTCCTTAAGGCCTGTGAAAGGCGAAGTGCGATAGCCGAAGCGGGAAGAGAAATACCAGTGCTGGTCTTTCTTGACCTGAAGAGGCATGATGGAAGGCGTGCAGGCCAGCACGTCTTTTTTGTCTTCCAAATACCCGATCAAAGCGCCCAGACTGTTTTCCGTAGCCGCGGAGATGGAATTTAAATCCTTCACCTGAGCGTTCATTTCCCGGATTACATTGGAAGGCTCCGCATCTTCCAGCAAAGAGGGATCCAGTTCATCGGGAAAAGAACCGCCGATAGCCAGGAAGGAACTGGAGTCCTCCGCGTCTTCCAGATTGGCCAAAAGGCGGATTTTCTTTTCAAATTCATGCAGGCTGAGCAAAGTTTCGTTGAATTTATTGATGCGTTCGGCGGATTGGGCGAACTGAACTCTCAACCGTTCGATTTCCCGATCCTGTGCGGTGATGGTGTTTTTAAGTTCCAGGGAGTTGTCTTGGGAAAGTCTGAGCTTGTAATTGTCCACGCCGAGATATACGCCTGCGCCGATAACGCCTGTTATCAGCACGACAAAAACCCAAACCATCCACTTGGAAAGCGTAAACTGTTTGGGGGCAGACCCATCCTGGGGAAGAAGGCATACAGTGTATTTACTTGATTTTGCAGCCATTAATCCTTTTCCACTTTAGCGTTACCGGAATAACTACACGGCCATCGGGGAATGTTATACACCAATGTCAATCTTTGTCAAGACTTTGTAAGTGTTTCAACTCGTTATATGTTATATTCTCGGAAAACCCCTGTGGAAACACAGGGGACGACAGACATCAAATTTGATCGCCGGAAGACCGCCCAATCGATATGCTCTTTTAAACCCTTTGAGTTTTATTTGTCAAATTGATATATGGCTGACCATGAAAAAGAGCATCGATTACAGCTTATATTTGGTGACGGATCGGCCTTTGTCTCTGGGCAGGAGCCTCATGGAAGTCATGGAAAAGGCCGCGAATGGCGGAACGACGGTGGTGCAGCTTCGCGAAAAGGAATGCGATTCCAGGACCTTTGTGGAACTGGCCAGGGCCGCCAAAAAACTTCTGGACGCCAAAGGGGTTCCGCTCATCATCAACGACCGGGCGGACATAGCTCTGGCGGTGGGCGCCGCCGGCCTTCACATCGGCCAGACGGACATGCCTTACCAAGACGCCCGGCGCATTATGGGGCCGGATGCGATTGTTGGATTGTCCGTGGAAAACAGGGACCAGGTGAAGGAGGCCGCCTCCCTGGACGCCGACTATCTGGGCGTAGGGCCGATTTTCGCCACCCAGACCAAGCCGGACGCCGCGCCGGCCATCGGCCTGGGGGGATTGGCCGAAATTCGCACCATCACCAAAACGCCTTTAATAGCCATCGGCTCCGTCAACCTGTCCAACGCCGCGGAAGTGATCAGGGCGGGCGCCGACGGTTTGGCGGTGGTTTCGGCCATTTGCTCCCAGCCGGACATTGAGCAGGCGTCCCGAAACCTTGCGGCGGCGATCCAAAAAGCCAGACAGTAAAATATTTCGATTGCCGCAGCCTGTTGGATCTTTTAAGCAACCTCCCCATCAACCCAGAGCCTGGACATGAAAGAACTCAAGCCTCGAAACGCTTTTCACGCCGTACTGCTTTCCGCGCACATCCCCGGATTAGGGCAGATGTACAACGGAGAGTTGTTGTTCGGCGCTTTGCTGGTCGTCTGCTTTTCTTTTGGGCTGGCAGGGCTTTACGGCTTAGGCGTTCTTCACGGCTTAAGCGGCGTGATCTGGAGTTTTGTTCTTAGTACCGTCTTTTACATTTATCAAATAGTTGACGCCTGGCTGGGAGCTCGAAAACGGTTTGAGTACTACCCTAAAAAATACAACCACTGGATTTACTACACTATATACAGCCTGGGGTTTCTGGCGCTTTGCACTCTCTTGCTCCTGCCGGTCATATTTTTTACAACATCCTTGAATCTCTATAAAATCCCCTCCAGATCCATGTCCCCTGCCCTGACCGGGGGGGACGTCATCCTGGTGGACGAGCATGCTTATGACAAATTTCCGCCCCTGAGGTGGGACTGCGTGGTGTTCAACAACCCCAAAAAGCCGGGCCGGGTTATGGTCAAGCGGGTTGCGGGGCTGCCGGGGGAGGAGTTGGAAATCCGGTTTCGAAACCTGTTCATTGACGGAAAACAGACGCCGGATATTTTCGGAAACTATACCGAACCCATGCCCACTGACAAAAAGGGCCTGAAAAAGGAAAACTTCGGCCCCCTGAACATCCCTTACGGAAAGTACTTTGTCATGGGCGACAACCGCAGTCACAGCCGGGACAGCCGCCATTTCGGATTGGTGGACGAAAGCGACATAATCGGCAAGCCCATCCTGGTTGTTTATTCATGGGATATGAGTCGGGTGATGATTCCCATTGAATGAAGAGGAGGTCTACTCGTTCCGAAAGCGTTCGATTCTGTCCCTGCCTTTATTTCTCGCCTCCGGCGGCAAAACTCATAACTGCAAAACTGTGCGCCTCCGGCGGAATTTATTTATGCCTCCGGCGGCAAACTTTTGAAAAAGTTTGATCAAAACCTTAAATGGCGCTCCGCGCAAAGGATATGAAATAAAGGCAAAAATAATTTTGTAGGGACAGCCCCCTGCGCCTGCCCTTGTTTTACAAATCCCGGATGGGCAAAGGGCCTTCGATCTCCACGGGAAAACGGGTGATTCGCCCTTCGTGATCCGGAGCGAGCCAAGCCAAAACCCTTTATATGACCTAATTTTCAATAATTTCAAACGTTAATCCGAATAACCCCCTTCAGACATCACTCTCCCTTAAACCGCGGCTTGCGCTTTTCCATAAAGGCCTGCATGGCCTCTTCAAAATCCTTGGACATCATGGTCAGGACGAACTGGTCCGCGTCCATGTGGGAAACGGAGCGATCCAAAGCGCGGGAGACGGCATTGACCGTCTGCTTTGTCATGGCAGAAGGCACCGGAGGCAGGGCAAGAGCCTTGTCCGCCAGAATCCGGGCGTGTTGCATGGACCCGCCGTCAGGGCAAATCCGCTGGGCGAAGCCCCATTCGTAGGCGTTCAGGGAATTGATCCGCTCGCCGAACAGCACGATTTCCTTGGTGCGGGCGGGTCCTACAAGATGCACCAGACGCGGTATGGTGGCCCAACTCATGTTCATGGCCAAGCCGATTTCGGGAACCCGGATATACGAGGACTTGGCCATAACCCGGAAATCCAGGGAGCTGGCGAGAGACACCCCTCCCCCCACGCAAAAGCCTTCCATGGCCGCGATGGTGATCTGGTCCAGATCCTCCCAGGCCTGGCACATGCGGGGGCCGTATTCCATGAGCTTCCGTTTTTGGGAAAGAGGCGCATCAAAGACGGCCATGAGGCCGGGATCGGACAAATCCATGCCCGCGGAAAAAAACTGATCCCCTCCGGTGACGATGATCGCGTTGATGTCCGTCCGGACTTCAAAGCTCCGGGCCAGTTCGTACATTTCCCGGAGTACGTCCAGGGTCATGGCGTTTTTATGGTCGGGCCGATTGAACGAAACAACGGCCAAAGGGCCTTCTTCCTGCACTATAACGGTTTTAGGGGACATAAAAACTCTCCAAAAAGGTTATTTTTAAACAAATACTGAAAAAACGCCTCCGGCGGCAAAACTTACAACTGCCAAACTACGCGCCTCCGGCGGCAAACTTTTGAAAAAATTTGATCAAAACTTTACAATGGCGCTCCGCGCGAGGACGGAAAAATATCGAATCGTGAAAAACCGGATATAAAAACGGGCCGCCCATGGAATTGGGAAGCCCGTTGGATCGTACTGTTATATCTATTATGACTACTTGATGCATACCTTGCGGACCTGGATGAGGTCCAGGTTGCCGCCCAGGATCTTCATGATGCCGTCCTGTTTCAGGGTGGTCATGCCGTCATTGATAGCCTGCCCGCGCAGGTCTTCCATTTTGGCCTGCATTTGGATAAGTTTCTTCATTTCGTCCGTGCCCAAAAGGAGTTCATGGAGACCCATACGGCCGCGGTACCCGGTGTTATGGCAGCGGTCGCAGCCCTTGACCTTGTTGATTTTGATTTCGTCGCTGTATTTGAGATCCGGATTTTTCGTGTAGAAGTACTCCGTATCCCCATCGCCGTACTCCCTGACCAGTTCTTTCCATTCATCTTCCGAGGGGGTGTACTCTTCCTTGCAGTCTTTGCACAGGGTTCTGCCAAGACGTTGGGCCAGGATGCACAAAATGGCGTCGGCGAAGTTAAAGGGATCCATGCCCATGTCCAGAAGACGGGTGATGGATTCAGGCGCCGAGTTGGTATGGAGTGTGGAGAAAACCAAATGACCGGTGAGGGAAGCCTCGATGCCGATGCTGGTGGTTTCCTTGTCGCGCATTTCGCCGACCATAATCACGTCCGGGTCGGCGCGGAGAAAGGCGCGCATGGCCGCGGCGAAGTCAAAGCCGATTTTGGCTTGCACCTGAACCTGCCGGAGTCCGGCCTGGGTGATTTCGACGGGGTCCTCCGCCGTCCAGATTTTGGTTTCCGTCTTGTTGATATAGCCCAGGGCCGAGTGCAGCGTGGTCGTTTTACCCGAACCGGTAGGCCCGCAGACGAAGATGATGCCGTAAGGCTGAATGACGCAGTCCACGAAGTTCTTGTAGTTCCATTCCAAAAGCCCCAATTTGGGCAGGGGGATAGGCTCACCCGCGGCCAGGATACGCATGACCACGTCTTCCATGCCGCCCTGGGTCGGAATGGTGGCGACGCGGAGTTCGATGTCCTTGCCGCCGTACTTTTTGAATTTGATCTTGCCGTCCTGGGGTTTCCGGCGTTCGGCGATGTCCAGGTCGGACATAATTTTGATACGCGAGACCACGGCGTTCCGGTATTGGTACGGAATGGTCTGATACACCGCACAGGCGCCGTCCACCCGGATGCGGACCTTGGTATTCTGCTTGCCTGGGTACGGCTCGATATGAATATCCGACGCGTTTCTGGCGTAGGAATCCAGGATGATTTTATTGACGAGCTGGACGACCGCGCTGTCCTCCTCGCCCACACCCTGCATTTCTTCTTCCATCTCTTCTTCTTCAGCCTGGAGTTGTTCCAGGATGGAGTCGATGGAGCCAAGCTCTTTTTCTTCCGTCGTGAAGAGCTTGATAAAAGCCAGGATGTCTTCCCTGGATGCCACGTGGAAGACCAGATCCCTGCCCGGGAACAGGCCTTTGACGATGTCGATGCGCTGGATGTCCGTGGGGTTGTCGATGGCGATAATGATCTGGCCGTCTTCCTCCCTCAGGGGCACCCAGATGTTGTTTTTCATGAACGGGACTTTAAGGCCCTTAAGCAGATCTCCGGGGATGGGGGCGGTGTCTGTGAATTCCTCGTAGGGAACCTTGTAAAACTTGGAGAGGGATGTGCCCACGTCTTTTTTGGGGACTTTATACTCCCTGATGAGAAGGGCTTCCACAGGCTCTTTGTTGCTCCTGGCCTGTGCGATGGCCTTTTCCAGCTCCTTGGAGGTGATGATGCTGTTGTTCAGCAGATAGTCGAATTTGGTGGGACGCGCCTTGACCATGCGCCGTTGGTTATAAAGGGCGATGCCCAGGGTCTTGGCCAGGGAGGCGGCGTCCTGCTCGTCGTGCGGACTGAAAGGATTTCCGTCCTGGCGATTGATGAGCTGTATGGCGCCCAGCAAAAAGGATTTGAACGTGATGGGAACGGCCAAAACCTGTTTGGTCGTGAACTTGGTCTTTTTGTCCCAACGCGAGTCAAAACGCAAAGCCGGGTCAATGGATTTTAGTTCGGCTTCGTCATAAACGTCCTTGACATTGACCACCTTCTGCTTGCTGGCCGCGTACCCTGCGATGCTCATGTTTGCAATGGGCACACGGATTTCACCGATATCGGTCCCCGACTTGTACCTGGACACCAGTTCCCTGCGCACCCCGTCCACCACGTATATGGTGACCCGGTCCACCTCGAAAATGCTGGTGATGTCGTTTTTCAGGTCAATGAGGATTTCGTCCAGATTTTTAGCCGAGTGGATTTTGTTGGTCACTTCCTGGAGCTTGCCCCCGACTTCGGGAGCGGCTTTCAGCGCGGTGACCTCTTGTCCGTTGGTAGGCTTTTTGGTGATTTCTACGACAGCCATAGCTCTTCCGGTAATCCGACCCTGCAATCAGGTCTGTAAAGGGTGAGTATGTTCAGTTTGAGGTTTAATGGCATCGTTACGGCCATGCAACTAGGTTTGGTCTCCGTTGGAGTCGTTATCATCGCCGGAATAATAATGGGCGTAAATCTTCTTTACGCCGCCTCCCAGCAGGATAACCCCAACCAAGTACATGCAAAAACTAATAAAGGCTTCGCCGGAAGCCATATTCATTTTTTTTACCAGTTCAGGCACAACCTGAGGCACCCTGATAAAGACCGCAATACCCATGAGCGCCAGGGTGACGCCCCAGACCAACTGGGCCGAGGAACCGGGTGTATTCGACAAATTTCCAATCTCCGCAAGATGTTGTGTACTGCAATCAGCCGATCTTTGGTTGGCGTAATCCAAAATAATTGATTATTTATCATTACATGAATTGAAAACGAGTGTCAATGTATTATGGTTTAGTGGTATGAAAGACGAAAAATAGGTTGCCCTTGGTCTACGGCTTTGCTACGTTCGCCCTTTCCTAAACCAGACACGGTCTGCCCGCGCGGAGGTCATCATATGCGGATATTGAATAAAATTATGGCTTTTTTCAGACGCTGGATGGATAGATTTCTCCAAGGCACATACGACCATTTTTGGTGCCATCTGCCCGAAAAAAGAGGCTGGCTGACCCGACTCATGCTCCGGCTCTTTTATACCGGGATCACAGTCAATGAAGACGACCTGGAATCCCTCCGGCAAATGCAAAAGGACGGCATCGTGGTCTTCGCCACCAAATACCGCAGCCTGTTTGAAACCCTGTACTTTCACAACCGATACTCCGACCTGAAAGCGCCCTTTCCGGAAATCGCCTTTGACAGGCGCTTTATCCTGGGGCAGCCCATCCTCCGCATTTTCCGCATTATCCTGGGCCATATAGACCACATGCTCCGTTTCCGGGCCATCCATAATCCCTATAAAAGCCACTATTTTCGCCGGCAGTTATGCGCCGGCAAAAGCGCCTTGGTCAGCATGGTGAGTGAAAAGGGTTTTTATAAGCGTTATGTCAAGCAAGGCCCCGACCCGCTGACCTATCTTCTCCGCATGCAAATGGATCTGGAGAGGCCCATTTATATAGCCCCCCATCTGTTTTTGTACGGCACCAAACCTCAAAAAACCAAACACGGCGTGCTTGGCGCAGGATTCGGCACGGAAGAAAAGCCCGGCCGCTTCAAGCGGATATCCACCTTATTCCGCACCCCGGACAAACTTCTGGTGGAAATGTCCGAACCCATCAACCTAAAAAAATTCATTGAAAAGCCCAAGCATAAAAACAGGACCATCGAATACCTGTCCTACGCTTTGCGCCAGAAGATCATTGAAAGAATCAACCAGCACAGGCGCTCGGTCCTGGGTCCGGTCCTCAAAACCCCGTTGGAACTGAAGGAAACCGTGCTTCGCAACGAGGAGTTCCGGCGTTACCTCCAGGAACGCGCCATCTCCCAAGGCAAGCAGGTTCAGGACTTCCACAAGGAAGTGGACAAGTACCTGACTGAAATTGCAGCAAAATATAATACCAACTACATCAATTTTCTAAAGATGTGCGTGCGCTGGCTAACGGACAATATGTTTGACGGCGTGGACCTGGACAACGAAAGCCTCAGGAAGTTCAGAAAGGCCAGCCAAAAAGGCCCGGTGGTGCTTGTGCCCTGCCACAAGAGCCATATCGATTACCTGATACTGTCCTACCTGCTTTTCGTCAACAACCTGCCCTGCCCTTTGATCGCTGCCGGTAAGAACCTGTCCTTCTTCCCCATGGGAACGATCTTCAGGAATTGCGGCGCCTTTTTCATCCGGCGCACATTCAAGGGCGCGGCCTT
Source organism: Desulfatibacillum aliphaticivorans DSM 15576 (assembly GCF_000429905.1). Classification (NCBI taxonomy): domain Bacteria; kingdom Pseudomonadati; phylum Thermodesulfobacteriota; class Desulfobacteria; order Desulfobacterales; family Desulfatibacillaceae; genus Desulfatibacillum; species Desulfatibacillum aliphaticivorans. The sequence continues at coordinate 13,120 of NZ_AUCT01000012.1, forward strand.
GTACTCCCGGGTGTTTGCGGAATACATCCACCGGCTTTTGGAAGAAGGCTTCAACATCGAGTTCTTTCTGGAAGGCGGACGCAGCCGCACGGGCAAGCTGGTGCTGCCCAAGTTCGGGCTGCTTTCCATCCTTCTTGCCGCGTACCGTAACGGGGCATGCAAAAATCTGTATTTTATGCCGATTTACATCGGCTACGACCGGGTGATCGAAGAAGGCGAATATCTCCACGAAGTGGAAGGCGGACAAAAAAAAGCCGAAAGCCTGAGCGGGCTGGTCAAGGCCAGAAAGGTCCTGAAACGGCGCTACGGCAGCATTTTCGTGCGTTTCGACGAACCCATCCATATCCAGGCGGTGCTTTCCCAGTTCGATAAACCCTTTGAAAAAATGGACAACGCCGAACAAGGCGTGGTCTGCAGGAACCTGGGCCACCGCATCATCATGGCAATCAACCGCCAGACCGTGGTCACGCCCCAATCCCTGGTCGCCGCAGCCGTGCTAACCGATTTTCCCGAAGGCTTTACGGAAGCGGAACTGTTTGAGCGGGTCGGCTTTTTAATCTCATTCTTGAAAAACCAGGAAGCTGAATTGTCATCCACGTTGGAGGAACCTAAATACGCAGTGAAATCCGCCTTGGAATCCTTTGTGAACGACAAGTTCATCAAAGTCATTGAAGAAGAAGACGACAAGGACAATAACGAGGAAGAAAAACGGGAAGAAGATTCCGAACCGCAGGAAACCCGCTACAAGGTTGTGGACAAACGCCGTATAAACCTTGAATATTACAAAAACAACTGCATCAGCTTCTTTATCCCGGCGGCCCTGGCCTCCTTGTGCGTGCTTGCCGACGAGGATGACACCTTCACCCTTTCTCAGATTGTGGAGCCTTACGAAGAACTGCAAACCCTGTTTAAAAACGAGTTCCATTACGACCTGGACACGACTCTGGATCAGCAACTCCGCAAAATCCTGAAAAACGCCATTGACCAGCATTACGTCATCCCCCACCCCACCTTGCCGGAAACCTATACGGTCACCGAAGAAGGCAGGAAAATGCTGGGGATCTACGCTTCCTTCCTGAAAAACTTTTTCGAGTCCTACCTGCTGGTGCTTAAGGTTATGTCCCTGCAGCCATCCAAGGCCTTGGACAAGAAAGACAGGATGAAAAAGTTTTCGGCCATGGGATTCAGCCAATACAAGAAAGGCGAGCTATCCTGTATGGAGGCCATCTCGAAGATCACCTTTGAAAACGCCTATTCCTTCTTCACGGCCCAGGGAATCAAGGACAAGGAAGACGTGGAAAAAATAGAGGAATACAACCGGAAGCTGAATCGCTATCTTTCATTTCTTCCCTAACGAGGTCCGCTAATGAAAGCCCTGATCCTGGCCGCAGGCTTTGGCGAAAGGCTTAGGCCTCTCACGGAAAAAACGCCCAAACCGTTGATTCCCATCGCCGGAACTCCCGCCCTGCTGCGTATGATCCGCAGCCTGGAAGCGGCGGGATGCACGGAGATCGCCGTCAACACCCATCATCTGGGGGGTCGGATCCGGGATTTCGTCGCGTCCAAAAATTTTTCCATCCCTGTAACCTGCTATCACGAACCGGAAATCCTGGGCACGGGCGGCGCCATCAAAAACCTGGAGCATATCTTCTGCGACGCGCCCTTTCTGGTGGTTAACGGGGATATTCTGACAGACCTGGACCTGGGGGAATTACGCCGGGTGCACGAACGGGCCGCCGTCAACGCCGCCACCCTGGTGGTTCACGATTATCCCAAGTTCAATAACGTCCTCATTGCCGGAGACAGAATAGTCAGTTTTCTAAGCGAAACCGGGCCGGATTATTGGGCCTTTACCGGAATTCAGGTCGTGGATCCGGCCATTTTCGACTTTCTCAAAAAAGGCGAATTCCAATCCTCCATAGCGGCCTACTCGGAAATGATGGCTGCAGGCCTGCGCATAGGCGTATGGATGCCCGAAAACCTCTGGTGGCACGACATGGGGTCCTTTGAAGGGCTTGCCCGCGCCGCCCTGGAGACGGGGGCGCTGCAGGTTTTCGCCAAATCCCAGGGCGTCGTCTACGCCAAAGACCTTGATGTGAAGGAATTGGCCGGCGGCGGCTCCGCCCGTCAATGGCGACGATTGACTCTGAATGACGAAAGCATCGTTTCCGTGGATCACGGTTTGGCGGAAGGCCCGGACTGGAACGAGGCCGACGCCTACAACGCCATCGGAAGGCATCTGCATGAGTCAGGCGCTCCGGTCCCGAAAATTTTAGCCTACGACCGATTCGCAGGGCTTGTCTTTGCCGAGGATCTGGGAGACATGAGCCTGGAAGAGGCTGTCGGATTGCAGGGAATCGAGAAGGCTCTACCCTTGTACGAGCAGGCCGTAAAGAATCTGGCCAGGATGAGCGTCCGGGCTTATGAAGGGTTCGACCCGGCCTGGACCTGTCAGACCGAGTATTATGACGAAAGCCTGATCCTGGAAAAGGAAAGCCGGTATTTCTTCGAAGCCTTTGTGAACGGGTACTTAAAGCGCCAGGCGAAATATAAGGATTATCTCCCTGAACTTCAGTTACTTGCAAAGGAAACGGTGGAAGGCGCCCACCCCGGATTCCTGCACCGGGACTTCCAGTCCAGAAACATCATGATCCGGGACGGACAGTGCTGTTTCATCGACTTCCAGGGAGGTAGAATCGGCCCGGCTCAATACGACCTGGCGTCTTTGCTCATCGATCCTTACGCCGCCCTGCCCCAATCCGTGCAGGACCGCCTGATCGACCTGTACCTGAAGGAATTGTCCCAATACAGAAACGCAGACCGGGAATCCTTTTTAAAGCGGTATCAATACTGCGCCCTGCACCGGAACATGCAAATGCTCGGCGCCTTCGCCCACCTTTCCCAAAACATGAACAAGCCGGGCTTCGAAGAATACATTCCTCTTGCGCTGCAAAACCTGAAAAAGCGCATTAACCTGTTTCCCCAAGCCCCAGCCCTGCAACAACTCATCAAAAGCCTCGAACTTCCAAAAACTAAAAAGGCGAACTGCTAAAATACGCGCCTCCGGCGGCAAACTCTTTTTCCATGCGCCGCAAAGCGGCAAAAAAGATTGATCAAAACTTCTTACATGGCGCTTCGCGCAAAAACTGAAAAAGAATTTAAAATCGCCGTTTCCGAGTGTAATTGTTGGGAACCCAGAAGAATTTTAAAAAGATTGAACAGACTGTCTCTCTGGTTGCTCGGACGGGCGGGTTTTGGTATGAATGGACAACCAGAAACCTTTGGAGTAAATATTATGAGTAAAATAAATGTCATGGTCAACGGCTTGCCTGGAAACATGGGCAAGATTATTTCCAGCAGCATCGCCCAGGACGACCGCTTTCAACTGGTGGACGCGTCCCTCACCGGCCCGGGCATCCCGGATAAATCCGTGGAAGTGGAAGGAATCTCCGTAAACCTGGCGTTGCCCGAGGATCATGAAAGCGCTTTAAAAGCCGCCCTGGATAAGTACGGCTCGTATATTATCGTGGATTACAGCCATCCTTCGGCCGTGAATCCCAACGCCGAGCTTTACTGCAAGGTGGGGATTCCTTTTGTCATGGGAACCACCGGAGGCGACCGGGCCGCTTTGATCCAAACCGTGAAAAACTCCGGCATCGCGGCTGTCATAGCCCCCAACATGGCCAAGCAGATTGTAGGATTTCAGGCCATGATGGAGTATGCGGCCAATACCTTCCCCGGCCTGTTTGAAGGCTACAGCCTGACTCTGGAGGAAAGCCATCAACAGGGCAAGGCGGACACCAGCGGCACGGCCAAGGCCATGGTGAGTTATTTCAATCAAATGGGCGTGCCCTTTGAGACGGACCAAATCGTCCAAATTCGCGATCCCGAGCAGCAGAAAAACGACCTGGGAGTGCCCGAGGAGTATCTGGGGGGCCACGGGTGGCATACCTACACGCTGGTTTCGCCGGACAAGACGGTGAAATTCTCCTTCACCCATAACGTGAACGGCCGGGACATCTATCGCGGAGGCACGGCCGACGCCGTGGTTTACCTCAACAACAAGGTGGGCGGCGGGGCCAAGGGCCGCGTTTTTTCCATGATCGAAGTCATGCAAGGAGTTTAATATTCAAAAATCAAAAAATATCGGAGGCTGCATGAAATCATGTTTCCGGGTGTTGCTGGTTCTGTTCTTTCTCGCCTCGGCGGCTTTTTGCGATCAAACCTTTCCCAAGCCGGATTGGAAGGAACTTCCCGATCCCGTAGCCAGCCCTTACGCAGAGCAGGGCGGCGAGGTGTGCGTTTACATCGGGCCTTCGCCCAAAAGCCTGAATTATTACCTGGAAAACAGCTCCATCGCCGCTCATGTTTTTTCCGGACTGTACGAAAGCCTGCTTTCCATGAGCAGCCGCAACCTGGAGTATGAGCCTCATTTGGCTTCAAAATGGTCCATTTCGGACGACAAAAAAACCTTTACCTTTTGGATCGACAAACGGGCCAAATGGAGCGACGGCAAGCCGGTCACGGCCCAGGATGTCAAATGGACCTTTGACGCCATCATGAATCCGGCCAATAAAACCGGAGTGCACAAGGTGTCCCTCTCCCGCTTTGAATCCCCGGAAGTGTTGGACGACCACACAATCCGCTTTACGGCCAAGGAAGTGCATTGGAAAAATCTGCTGTCCATCGGCACGTTCGACATCCTGCCAAAACACGCGTACGAAAACCTGGACTTCAACAAAATCAACTTTGAACTGCCCGTGGTTTCAGGCCCTTATGAAATCGGAGAGCTTACGGAAAATGTTTCGCTTACGCTCAAACGCCGCCGCGACTGGTGGAATAACGACGCGGTAAACGTGCAGGGCGTGAACAATTTTGATACGATCCGGCTGCGTTTTTACGGAGAAAGCGAAAACGCCTTTGAAGCCTTTAAAAAAGGGCTCATTGACATAATCGGCGTAAACACCGCCCGCACATGGGTAAAGGAAACCGAAGGCCAGCAATTCGCCGACAATTGGATTATAAAGCAAAAAATCCAAAATTACCGGCCTGTTGGATTTCAGGGGTTCGCCATGAACATGCGCCGGCCTCCGTTTGACGACGTTAACGTGCGCAAGGCCATGGCCCATCTGATCAACCGGGAAAAAATGAACGCCGCCATCATGTATAATCAATATTTTTTGCACAAGTCGTATTTCGAGGATCTGTACTCGCCGGAAAAACCCTGCCCCAACCAGCCTTACGACTTTAACAAAGACAAGGCCCGCAAGCTCCTGGCTGACTCCGGCTGGAAGGTGAACCCTAAAACCGGCTTTTTGGAGAAAAACGGCAAGCCTTTGACGGTAAAATTCCTGACCCGGGATTCCACCGCGGAAAGATTCCTGGCCATTTATGAGCAGGACCTGAAAGACGTGGGCATCCAGATGGTCATCGATAAAAAGGACTGGGCCGCCTGGATGAAGGACATGGACGATTTCAACTACGAAATCACCTGGGCGGCCTGGGGCGCCGCGCTGTTCAAAGACCCCGAGGGCATGTGGGCGTCCAGCGAGGCCGATCGCCCCAGCGGCAACAACATCACCGGGTTTAAGAACGCCAAGGTGGACGAATTGATCGAAATGCAAAAATCCATTTTCAGCGTGGAGGAGCGCCACGAAATCTGCCGGAAAATCGACCAACTTGTGTACGAACAATGCCCCTACGTTCTATTGTGGAACATCGACTACACCCGTTTGCTGTACTGGAACAAATTCGGAACTCCGGACACGGTCCTGACCAAGTATGGAGACGATTCCTCCGCCGAATCCTATTGGTGGCTGGATCCCTATTCCGTAGCTGACTTGAAGGACGCCATGGAGCAAAAGCTCCCGCTGCCGCCAAAGCCGTTGTCCGTGGTCTTTGACGAAGTTTTCGTCGATCCGGTCATGGATAAGCCCAAAAACTGACGCGTCTATAAATCATGGAACGTACCGATTATTTTATTCGCCGCCTTTTGCTGGTGATACCCACGTTCATCGCCATCACCATGCTGGTCTTTTTGCTGGTGCAATTTGTGCCCGGAGGACCGGTGGAGCAGGCCTTGATGGCCATGAAGGGCATGGGCTCGGGAGAAGTGGGCCAGGGCGGCGGGCTGGCCGGCAGCATATCGGCTGAACAGCGTCTGGCGCTGGAAAAGCATTACGGGTTCGACAAGCCCTTTTATGAACGCTACTGGACCTGGCTGGTGCACGACCGCATCGGCTTTACCATGGAGTCCTACGCCTTTCCCAACAAAACCGCCTGGCAGTTGATCAAGGAGCGCTTTCCCGTCTCCCTCATCTTCGGCATTGTCAGCTTTGTGCTTTCCTACGTGGTTTGCATTCCTTTGGGCATTATGAAGGCCCTGCGCCACGGCAGGCCGTTCGACCTGATTTCCAGCGTCATCGTGTTTATCGGGTACGCCATCCCGCCTCTGGCTCTGGGCATGGTGCTCAAAATGCTGTTTTGCGGCACAACCACGGGCATGTGGGACATCTTTCCCATCGCCGGGTTCCATTCCCTGGATTTCGCCCAAATGACCGGCCTGGAAAAAGCCAAGGACCTGTTCATGCACATGTTTTTACCCGTGCTTTGTTATGTGGTGGGCAATTTCGCGGTGTTGACCCTGCTCATGAAAAACTCCCTCATGGAACAGGTGGGCAGGGATTACGTGCGCACGGTCCTGGCCAAAGGCGGAAGCACGGGCCGGGCCATCTGGGGCCATGCGTTCAGGAACTCGCTCATTCCCATCGCAACCGGCTTTGGCGGCATCTTGACGGTTATGTTCGCCGGTTCGGTCATCATCGAGCAAATTTTCGAAATTCCCGGCATGGGCCGTTTGAGCCTGGAAGCCATTGTAGGCCGGGATTATCCGGTGTTCATGGGAATTCTTTCCATCACTTCCATATTGGGGCTGCTGGGCAACATTCTTTCCGATCTCTGTTACGTACTCATTGATCCCAGGATTAATTTCCAATCATGATAAAAGCCCGGACTTTCATATCCCCCATCACCCGCAAGAGGCTCGCCCGGTTTCGGAAAATGCGCCTTGCGTGGTGGTCGTTGTGGATTTTGATCGGGCTGTACGTCCTGAGCCTGGGCTCCGAATTATTGTGCAATGACAAGCCCTTGTACGTGCGTTACGAAGGCAAATCCCACTTTCCCGTATTTTTCTACTACCCGGAAAAAGCCTTCATTCCCGGGGGGCTTAAAACCAGGCCGGATTACAAAAAAATTGAGCAGACGCCTTCGTTCAAGGACGATTCCTCCAATTTCATGATATTCCCGCCTATCCCGTTCGGCCCGTATAAAAGCGCGGATCCCAAAAGCATCATGACCTCGGATCACGTCATGGTTTCCATTGCGCAAACGCCCAGAGTGGGCGCGGTGGACGTGAATCCCAAACTGGAGATCATCCGCAGCAATCAGGCCGGGAGCTTTTTGGGAAAAGAGGATCGAAATTTAAGGGGCGCCTCCTTGCCGGAATTGATCAGCCTGCCGAATGACGCCGCCCAGGCGGTTAAAAGCCGGTTTGAGGGCGAAGATTCGCCCCGGTTTCAGGCCAGGGTCAAGGACGCCAAGGGCAATGGGGTGGAAATCTCCATTCCCGCGTTTACGGCAAAAACCGCCCCGCCCCGGCTGGTAAGGCTGACTTTCCGGGACGATTTGGGAAGCGCCGCCTTGTCCAAAAACCTGTCGTTTTTAAAATCCCTGGAGATTGACGATGGAGACCGCCATTTTTGGGACTCCCTGCCCCAGGAATTGCAAAAACGCATTACCGATAAAGTGGAAGGCATGTTCACGGGATATGCCGAGCCGTTCTTTTTTAAGCACCAGGGCATGCGTTTGCGGGCCGGATTCGCCAAGGACGAAGTTCGGTTCCCCTACCCGCCGGTCAAAAGCCATCTTATGGGGATAGACGGAGCAGGCCGGGACGTGCTGGCGCGGATTTTATACGGGCTGCGCACCTCCCTCAGCTTCGGCCTAATCCTGGTTGTCGTCAGCATGGGCCTGGGAACGGCGGCCGGCGCTATCCAGGGATATTACGGCGGTCTGGTGGACATTACCGGTCAACGCATAACCGAAATCTGGAGCGCCATTCCGTTTTTGTACGTGATGATACTGTTGGGATCGGTGTACGGCAGGAGCTTTATGCTGCTTCTGGTCTGTTACGCCATATTCAACTGGATCGGCATTTCCTATTATATGCGGGCCGAATTTTTACGGCTGAGGCGGCAGGCCTTTGTGGAGTCCGCCAGTTGTATGGGCGTCCCGGATTACAAAATCATGATCCGCCACATTTTGCCCAACGGCCTAGTGCCCATCATCACCTTTTTTCCCTTTTTCCTGGTGGGCGCCATCGGCTCCCTGGCCGCCCTGGACTACCTGGGCTTCGGCCTGCCTCCCCCGACGCCAAGTTGGGGCGAACTGCTGGCTCAGGCTCAGACCTACCGATGGGCCTGGTGGCTGATTTTGTATCCGTCGGCGGCGCTTTTTGTGGTTATGTTGTTGGGCGTATTTATTGGAGAAGGCGTGAGAAACGCGTTTGATCCCAAACAATTCAGCAGGTTGCGATGACGGAAGCCTTGTTGGACATAAACGGCCTTTGCGTGGAATTTGTCACGGACGAAGGGACGCTTCGGGCCGTGGACCACGTGTCCTTTTCGGTCAGGCCGAACGAGGTGTTGGGAGTGGTCGGCGAGTCGGGCTGCGGCAAGTCGGTCACGGCCATGAGCCTTTTATCCCTGATCCCCTCCCCTCCCGGACGAATCAGTGCGGGCAGGGCCATGTTCCAGGGCCAGGACCTGATCGGCATGCCCCATGAATCCTTGCGCAGGATTCGCGGCAAGGAAATCAGCATGATCTTTCAGGAGCCGGGCGCCTGCTTATCGCCGCTGCATCGAATCGGAGACCAACTGGCCGAAGCCGTGATGCTGCATTATCCCATGCCCAAACAGGAGGCATTGGATAAAGGCCGGGACTGGCTGTCCAAGGTGGGAATTCCCGAGCCGGACAGAATGCTGAAAGCCTACCCTTTTCAGCTTTCCGGGGGCATGCAGCAACGGGTGATGATCGCCATGGCCATGATCAACGGCCCTTCCCTGATTATTGCGGACGAGCCCACCACAGCCCTGGACGTGACCATCGCGGCGCAAATTTTCGACCTCATGCGCCAGATGCGGGACGAAAAAACCTCGGTGCTGATGATTTCTCACGATCTTGGCGTGATTTGGGAAATGTGCGACCGGGTATTGGTCATGTACGCAGGGAAAATTGTGGAAGAGGCGGAAATCCGGGATTTATTCGAAAATCCCCTGCATCCGTACACCCGGGCTCTCATGCGGTCCGTGCCGGTTTTGGACGAGGACCAGGAGGAGTTGGCCACCATTAAAGGGCAAGTGCCTTCGCCGTTGAATTATCCGCCCGGGTGCCGTTTTCACGACCGGTGCCCTCATGCGGAAGAACAATGTAAAAAGGAATCGCCGGAGCTGCGCACCCTGGCGCCGAACAAAAAGGCCGCGTGCTTTTTTGCGGAACAATGGATGAAATAATGCCTGAAGCAAGCCCTCATACTCCCCTTTTAAAGGTGGAGGAGCTTAAAACCTGGTTCCCTATCCATAAGGGGATACTCAACCGCACGGCCGGATACGTAAAGGCCGTGGACGGGGTGTCCTTTCATGTGGATAAAGGTGAAACCCTGGGCCTTGTGGGGGAATCCGGGTGCGGCAAAACCACTTTGGGCAGAACGCTCATCGGCTTGGAAAAATACAAGGAAGGCGCCATTCATTTTAACGGAGAGCCCCTGCAGATCTCCAAAGGGGACAAATCCTGGCGCAAACGCATGCAAATGATCTTCCAGGACCCTTTCGCCTCCTTGAATCCGCGCATGACGGTCATGGACATCCTCACCGAAGGGCTTGTGGAGCACAAACTCCTTAACGGCTCATCCCGGGAGGAAGCCGCCCGCGCCCTCATGCAGGAGGTGCGCATGGACCCTGACGCCATTTACCGGTATCCTCACGAGTTCTCGGGCGGACAACGCCAGCGCATCAGCGTGGCCCGGGCCATCTCCATGAAGCCTGAGTTCATTGTATGCGACGAGGCGGTGAGCGCCCTGGACGTTTCGGTGCAGGCCCAGGTCATCCATTTGCTTATGGACCTGCGGGAAAAATTCGGCCTGTCATACTTATTTATATCGCACGATCTTGCAGTGGTCAGGCATATTTCCCACAGAACGGCCGTGATGTACCTTGGCATGATCGTGGAGATCGGACCCACCAAGGACGTTGTATCCAACCCCCTCCATCCGTACACCCAGGCCCTGGTTTCCGCAGCGCCCAGGCCGGGTAAAAAAAAGAAACAACGCATTGTTTTACAAGGAGATCCCCCCTCCCCCGCCAATCCTCCCAAAGGCTGCCGCTTTCACACCCGCTGCCCCCATGTCATGGATATTTGCAGGACGGAAGAGCCGCCCGTGGTCGTCCAGGGGCCGAATACCATAAAATGCCACTTGTACTAAGGTCCGGCGTGACAACAAGAGTACTTCATGGTATAGAAACTTCGCGCATTGATTTGTGCGGCAATCCACCCCCCACTTATAAATTGATTTCAGGAGAAAACATGGACTGGTACTACTATCAGGATAAAACGCAGACCGGCCCCATTGGCGACGAAGAGTTTCGTGAGTTGGTGAATACCGGCGTCATTCGTTCGGATACTTTAGTCTGGCGTGCAGGCATGGAAAACTGGCAGGAGTACGGCGTCCTCACCGCCCCGCAAACCGAGGCGTTCAGGGAAGAGGACGAGATCCTGCCCGAGGGGCAGGTCCGGTGCACGGAATGCCGGCGCGTGTTTTCCGAGGACGAGGTGATCAGGCACGGCGATTCCCACATTTGCGAGGATTGCAAGCCGGTGTTTTTGCAAAAGCTCAAAGACGGCGCCTGGCAAAGCTCTACCTTTCAATACGGCGGGTTTTGGATTCGGTTTGTGGCCAAATTCATTGACGGCATTATTCTCAATGTGGTCAATCTTCTTATGTACATCCCGGCCGGCGTTTTTTCCGCGTCCAGAGAGCCGGACACGGAATTCTTGCTTATGGCGCTTGTCAACTTGTTTGCAATCGTCATCAGAGTGACGTACTCGACCTATTTTGTGGGTAAGTTCGGGGCTACCCCCGGCAAAATGGCGTGCGGCCTAAAAGTGATCGTGGAGGATGGCAGCAAGGTTTCGTACCTGCGGGCCTTTGGGCGAACCTTTGCGGATATGCTCAGCCAAATAATTCTTTATATCGGTTACATCATGGCTGGCTTTGACTCGGAAAAAAGAGCCCTTCACGACCGCATTTGCAGCACCCGCGTTATCAAAAGCAGGTAGGGAGATATTGAATGGTCAACTGCCCTTTATGCCAGGCCGGGCTGAAGCCCGCCGTGTTTAACACCGGCGGGCCCGAGCCTTGCCCCTTATGCGATGCAAAAATTCAGGTGGAGGTGTTTCCGGCGCTGACCAGGCCAGAAGAGGAGGTTCTGCGCTCCGAAGCCCTGGTGGACGATCAAGCGGGGTGCTTTTTCCATCCGGGCAAAAAGGCCGTCAGGGTTTGCGATGTCTGCGGGCGTTTTATTTGCGCCCTTTGCGACCTGGATATAAACGGAGACCACTTGTGCCCGCAGTGCCTTGAAACCGGCAAAAAAAAGGGAAGCATCGAGTCCCTGGATCTTAATCGCATGCGATGGGACAAGCTGGCGCTGTTGATTGCCGTGGTTTCCTACATAACCAGTGTTTTTTCCGGCTTTTTCGCTTTGCTGACCATGTTTATCATCTTTAAATACTGGAACGCGCCGCGCTCCATTACCGGAAATACCAGAGTCAGGTTTATTATCGCCTTTCTCATAGCTATTAGCCAATTTGCTCTAACCCTTTTTTTCTTTTACTCCATATTCAACGGCCTTGATTGAAGCCGGCGCTATACCTGGATTGATAGCCAATGAAAAAAGACAAGCCGTTTAAAAAAGTGCCCGGGGGCGGAAAAAACATTCTCGCCCCTTCCTATTTATGGATGGCTAAAGACCATCTGCTGTGCGTCAACACCACCTTATTCTATGATGAATCTTACAGGCGTTTCTTTTTTAAAGACATCCAGGCGATTTTTTTCCAAAAGACGGCGGCGGGTTTTGTCTGGATGGCGTTTTATGCGGCCCTGACTCTATTTTTTATTGCATTGGCGGTGTTTTCCGGAGAAGACGCGGCGAATTTTGGAGTAATGGTCCCATTGCTCCTGATTGCGTTTTTATTAGCCCGCAGCATCTTTTCAACCGGGTCCTGCAGACTCTGGATTCAGACCGATTCCGGGGTGGAATTAATCAAAAGCGTTACTTCCAGACGGCGCGCCAAACAGCTTTTAGCCCAGTTGCGGCCCCTGATCGAGCAGGCTCAGGGCGGAAAATTCGATCCGGAAACCCTCAATGAGGCGCAGAACGGCCCGACGATCGATCAAGGAGGCCTGTTCGAAGCCGCTCGCAGAAAGCGGCTTGAGGCGTCCGGCCAAAATTATCAGGCCCGCCAACAAACCGCTCCCATGCGCCGACAATTTCACAAACCTCTTTATGTACTTACGTTGATTTCTGGCTGCTTTTCTCTTTCGGAATTCGCGTTTCACAGCCTGTTTGTGGATTTTATCGGCATGTTCGTTTCCCTGTTCTGCAAACTTCTGGTCGTCGTGGCCCTGGTTCGTCAAACGAAAACCGATCTGCCTGCAAGCCTCAAAAACACCACCTGGGTTACGGGAGGACTGCATCTTGTCCTAACGGTTTTAAGTTATGTGGTATTGATGATGGTGTTTGTTGAGAGCCCCGATATTGCCGGCAATCATTGGCTGTTGTTCAAGGCCTTGTCTGAAATGCCTCCTGACGAAAACACATTTCTTTTGGTTTATAGCATAACTCATATTGCAGGAAGTTTTGTCCTGGGAGCCTTGGGTTTGACCCTGGCGCTCAAGTATGAGTCCCCTAAAAAGATTATTGAATCATCGTCATCAATTTCTTCGGCGTCGACATCCGCCCCCGTGAGCGAGGATTCCTGATGCAGTCTATTTCCCAGGAAAGATGCCTGTTGCACGAAGACCGGGAAGCGGCGGCCCGGTGCCCGGAGTGCCAGAGGTATTTCTGCAGAGAATGCATTACCGAGCACGAAGGGCGAGTTATATGCTCCCGGTGCCTGGAGATTATTCTTAATCAAAGCCGGTCCGAAAAAGAAGGCGGCGGGTTAATCAAGCGCGTTTATCAACGGACGAAATCCGGCGCCCTGACGGCCTTGCAGGTTTTGATCGCCTTGTTGATTATTTGGGGGAGCTTCCATTATTTTGGAAAGGTCATGGCGGAAATACCTTCGGATTTTCATGACGGAACCATTTGGAAGGATCTAAAGGAAGACCTGGAATGATACGCGGACGCAAAAAAACGGCGGATGAAAAGCCGGCCTTGGATCTGGTGGAAGAGTCCGTGCAACTGCTTCGCCAAGGGGGATTAAGCCTCGCCCTTCCCTATCTGATCGGGACCGTTCCGTTTATCATAGCCCTGCTGTTTTTCATCAGTGACATGGGGGCGAGTCCTTTTGCAAAGCAGCATTTGGTACCTTATTCCTTTGTCCTGACCGCGCTCTTCCTCTGGATGAAAACCTGCCACCTGATTTTTGTGCAATCCATGCTTGCCGGGCTCTACGATCAGGAGCCGCCCGGATTCAAGAAGATTTTAAAGGCGCTGCCCAGCCAGGCCTTCATACACGCCACGGGTTTCATCGTCCTGCCCATAGCCGCAATAATAGCCCTCCCCATAGGCTGGACCATCGCGTTTTTCCAAAACGCCTTGTGCATTGATTTTAACCAGCCAATCGGGCTGAAAAGCGCCTGGCGGCAAGCCTGGACCCAGGCCATGCTCTGGCCGGGGCAAAACCATGCGGCGCTATTCGTCTTAAGCGCCTTTTCCTTCACCATCTGGCTGAACCTTTTCTTTTTTTTGATCTTTCTGCCTTCCATGGCCAAGATTCTAATAGGAGTTGAATCTCAATACATTCTAAGCGCTTACTCCACCATCTTTAACGCAACCTATATGTCGGCCGTCCTGGGGCTGACCTACATTTGCTTCGACCCTTTTCTCAAAGCCATGTACGCGTTGCGGTGCTATTACGGCGCTTCTCTTTCCACGGGCGACGATATCAAAGCCAGGCTGCGCAGGCTTAAACACGCCAAAACCGCCCTGGCGGCGACAGCGCTTTGCGCCCTATGCCTGTTCAGCGGCGGCCGGGCTCTGGCGGAAGAGGCCGAAGCCCCCCGGCAGACTTTTGACCGGCCCCAGTTGGAAGAATCCATCCACGACGTCATGGAGCAGCCTGTTTTTTCATGGCGGCTTCCCAAAGAGATGGCGCCGGAGTCTGAAGAAGAGCAGGGCTTTTTAGCCAAAGCCGCAAAATGGATCATGGAAAAGCTGGAAATCGCCATTGAAGGCATTGCGGACGGCGTCAGGGCGGTATGGAGATGGATAGAAGACCTGCTGCCGAAAATGGAGTTGGAGCCCAGAGAGAGAAAAAAAACCGACTCGAACATTGACTGGCTGAACGCATTAAAAATAGTTCTCTGGGTCTTGTTGATTATAGGCGCGGTCGCCCTGGTCCTGTGGTTTGTCAAAACATTGAAACAAAAAAACAGAGCCCTGGAAAGCCATGCCGAAGAGGCGGAGCCTTTGCCCGAACTGGACATCATGGACGAGGAGATAACGGCGGACCGCCTTTCCACCAATGCGTGGCTGGACATGGCCAGAGACCTGATGGCTCAGGGAGCGCACCTGGAAGCGCTGCGGGCTTATTATCTGGCTGCCCTGGCCCAACTGGCCCAGGCGGACATGATTTCCATCGCCAAGTATAAATCCAACCGGGAATATAATACCGAACTTCATCGCAAAGCCAGGGACAAAAAGGAGTTGCTGGACTTGTTCGGCAAAGCCATCAAGGTGTTTGAAAAGCACTGGTACGGCCTATACCCCGTGGACCGGGACATTGTGGGAAATTTTGCAAGCTCCCAGGAAAGGATCATGACCATTGCCAAGAATTTCTAAAGCGGCGATCATCATTGTTCCTGCCCTGCTTCTGCTGGCCGCGGCGGCCGTCATGCATATTTTCGCCCTGAATTTCGAAAAGGGAAACCTGTATCCTCCCTATTCCTCCCTGCGCAGCGATCCCCTTGGAACGCGGGGTCTGCACGACAGCCTCGTGAATCTGAAAAGCGTGGACGTGGAGCGGAACTACTATTCCTTTGACCGAATGCAGGAAGACCCGCCCTCGGTGTTTTTGGTCTCCGGCGCTCCTTCCAAGGGGATGTTGATGGGCCGCAAACGCATCGCCGAAAAACTGGGCGCCCTGGCCATGAAGGGGGATCGCGTGGTCGTTACTTTTTCCATTATCGGCAAGTGGGAGCCCATTGAGGACGAGGAGGATTTGGAAGACTCCAAGGAGAGCAAGGAGCAGGGCGAGAAGGAAGCTGAGACTGAAAACGCGCCTTCCGAGTCCGTTCTGCAAAAGCCGCAACAGGACGACAAGGCATTGTCCGGCAGCAAAGATCTTGAACTTGAGCCTTTGGAGCCTGAGTTCACTGATGAGGAGCACGTCCCCCCTGCAAATGAAGAAAAGGCGGTTATAAAAAGCTCCGAAGAAGACGAGCCATCCAAGTTGGAACAAGCCGTCGGCGATGAAGATTCCGGGGAAGAGGCTGCGGTGAAAGAAACCTCGGAAGAAGAGGACTCCAAGGATGACGGCGAGGAAAAGGAAATCAGCCCTCGGGTGGAGAAAATCCGGGATTATTTGAATTTGCATGACATTGCCTCAGGCAAGGAAAACTGGGGCCTGTCCATGAATCAAAACCCGGATTTCGTTTTTGGAGATAGCCAGGCGATCCTCAGCCTGGAATACGCCGATTCCGGCCTCGCCCCGAATGTCAGTTGGTACAGCTCGTGGTTTTTCGAGGATATCTCTCCTAAATGGAGGGTGATTTACACCTACCAGGACAAGCCGGTTATGGTGGAGCGCGATTTCGGCCGGGGTTCTTTGGTTTTTTGCACCGATTCCTATTTTTTAAGCAACGAATCCCTGGCCGAAAAGCCATCCACAGAGCTTTTGGTGTGGCTGTTCAAACCCTATGACCGGGTGGTGTTTGACGAATGGCACCTGGGAATCGCCAAGCAGGAGGGAATCTCCACCCTGGCCAGAAAATACGGATTGGCCGGAGCCGGGCTGGCGCTGCTGATCTGGGCGCTTTTATATGTGTGGCACAACGCGGCGCCGCTTGTTCCCCGTAAAAGCGAGGAGCCTTCCAAGGGCGCCAACGGAGAGCATATCAGCTCCCGGGGCTACGCCGAGGCCATGGCCAGCCTGTTAAGGCGCAACATAACCAACGAAGAGGTTTTAAGGCATTGCTTTTTGCTTTGGGAGAACTCGGCGAAAAACGACAAGGACCTTCCCAAGGAGCTTCAGGAAAAGGTCCAGCTTGCCGTGCTGAGCCCCGGCAAAGCCAGTGTAAAGGAAGTTGTGGAAGCATATAACCGGGCTGTGGATATTCTCGCCCGGGAACGATAACAAATAATTGAGGAGCCCATGAACGCAGACACTCACGCATTACAGGAGACGCTGGCCAAGGCCCGGGAGGAAGTCGCCAAGGTGATTATCGGCCAGGAGCACGTGGTTAAAATGTGCCTGATCGCCATTTTCACCCGCCAGCATGCGCTTATCGAAGGAGTCCCAGGCCTGGGAAAAACCCTGCTGGTAAGAACCCTGGCAAAAGTCCTGGGATGCGATTTTTCCCGAATCCAGTTCACCCCGGACCTCATGCCCGCGGACATCACAGGCACCCATATGTTCAACATGAGCAAGAACGTCTTCTCATTGGTGAGAGGCCCTGTGTTCACCACCTTTTGTCTGGCCGACGAAATCAACCGGGCGCCGGCCAAAACCCAGTCCGCCCTGCTTCAGGCCATGCAGGAGCGGGAAGTAAGCATCGACAGAAAGACCTATCCCCTGGACAAGAATTTCACGGTGTTCGCCACCCAGAACCCCATTGAATTCGAGGGCACCTACCCTCTTCCCGAGGCTCAAAAGGACCGGTTCATGCTCAAGATCATCATGGAGCCGCCCTTGAAGGAAGAGGAGTTGATGCTGGCCAAAAGAATGGTGGAAGACCACGCGCCGGAAAAAACCCTGTCCGAAGACTCGGTGAACATGGTCGCTTCTCCGGAAAACCTTACGGAACTGGCCAAATGCCTGAACGACATTGTGATCAAGGAGGAATTGATCAACTACGCCGTGGATATTGTCAGAAAAACCCGATCCCATAAGGCCGTGCTGGTGGGCTCCAGCCCCCGGGGGACCCAGGGGCTTCTGCTGGCTTCCAGGGCCAACGCCGCCATGGAGGATCGGGACTTTGTAACGCCCGACGACATCAAGGCCACCGCGGTTCCGGTCCTGGCCCATCGCCTGGTGCTGAGGCCGGAATTTGAACTGGAAGGCCTGACCGTGGACGAGGTGATAGAGCGCATTCTCCAGGATGTAACAGTGCCCAGGTAGGCGAAAACAACAGATTATGCAGGACAATGGATGATTGCTCCTTCTAAAAAACTGATCATTTGGTTCGGCCTGACCATCGTACCCTGTGCGATCCTCGCCGGGCTGCTGCCCCATGCCTCCCTGCCGGCGTTTGGGATCATGGGCCTGTTCGCCGCCGTCATCTGCGTGGACGCCCTATCCGCCCGCAAGGTGCTGTCTGACGTGGACGTCAGCCTGCCTGAACTGGTGCGGGCTTCCGCCGGGAGGGAAATCAAGGTTCCCTTGACCATCTCCGACGAAAGGGAGCGGGGGCTGCACTTGCGTTTGGGCATCGACTTTCCCCAGCATGTGACTCCCAAGCATCCGTTATTGGATGTGGACCTTCACAAAGGCGTTAAGTCCTCGCTGGTTAACTGGGCGGCGTCGTCCAACCGGACCGGCAGGCACAAACTGGACGCTGTGTATCTGGAGACGCTTTCTCCCATGGGGTTTTGGATGACCAGGGCGAAACGCTCCGCCTCGTCCCTGGTTTGCGTGTTTCCCAACCTTTTAAAGGAAAAAGACGGGCTGGCCAGCCTGTTTTTGCGCACCAGCCTGGGCCAGCACACCCAAAGGCAGATAGGCAAAGGCCGCGATTTTGACCAGTTGCGGGATTACGTCCCAGGCGATCCTTACGGGGACATCCATTGGAAGGCGACCGCCAAAAGAGGCCGCCCCATCACCAAGGTCTTCCAGATCGAACGCACCCAGGAGGTGTACGTGGTGGTGGATACTTCGCGGCTGTCGGCCCGGGCTTTAAGCCACTTTTTGCCCCCCGATCGCATCGAAGCTGCAAAACTTGACGAAAACGAGCCTGATCCGTCCGAATCGACCATCATGGAGCGATTTGTGGCCGCCTCCCTGGTCATGGGGCTGGCCACCCAGCGTATGGGCGATATGTTCGGCCTGATCACCTATTCGGACAAGGTGGACTCCTTTGTAAGAGCCAGAAGCGGCAAGGTCCAGTTCGACGCCTGCCGGGACGCCCTGTACACCCTGGAGCCCCGGATCGTCACCCCGGATTTCGCGGAGTTATTCACCTTTATCGGCTCCAATTTGCGGCGACGGGCTTTGCTTTTATTCCTGACCAACCTGGACGACTCGATTTTGTCCGACGATTTTGTAAAGCAGATGAACGTGGTGAGCCAGCGCCACCTGATGGTGGTGAACACCCCAAAAATGCCGGGCGTCCACCCTTTGTTTTCGTCCTCCAAAGCTGAAACCGTGGACGACGTGTTCAAAGGCATGGCCGGGCACATGCTTTGGGAGCGCACCCGGCAGTTGCAAAAGGAGCTGAGCGCCAAAGGGGTGAGCTATTACGAACTGGATAACGAAAAAATGTGCGCCCAACTGGTTACCCAATATCTTAAAATCAAACAGCGCCAGTTAATATGAAAGGCCTGGATTGTGATTATTGACCTGCAAAAATTCATCAAGGAGCAACGGCCGGCATGGACCCGTCTTGAGCATTTCCTGGACATGCTGGAAAGAAATCCGGAGCGGCGCTTTTCCATGGATGAAGTGCGGGATTTCCATACCTTGTATCAAAGGGCCTCGGCGGACCTGGCCCGCATCGCCACCTTTTCGTCCGAACGAAGCGTCAGAACCTATCTGGAAGCCCTGGTGGCCCGCGCATACGCCGAGATTTACGAAACCCGGCAAAAAGGCCGCAGGTTCAACCCCATTAAATGGTTTTTCCAAACCTTTCCCAGAACGTTCAGAAAGCACGTCGCCGCGTTTTGGGTGGCGTTGATCGTCACGGCGGTGGGGTCTGCATTCGGAGGGTTTGCCTTATTATTGGATCCGGCCGCCAAAGAGGTCATCATGCCGTTTTCCCATTTGGCAGGCAGCCCCAACGAACGGGTGGCAAAGGAGGAGGCGGCCGAAGAAGACCATATGCAGGGCTTTAAGGCCATGTTTTCCAGCCAGTTGATGGTGAACAATATATCCGTCTCATTCCGGGTGCTGGCCCTGGGCCTGACCTGGGGCATTGGCACCATCATTCTGCTGTTTTACAACGGCATCATCCTGGGAGCCGTGGCAGCGGACTATGTTGCGGCGGGAGAGACCCAGTTTTTATTGGGTTGGCTTCTGCCCCACGGATCCGTGGAAATTCCGTCCATCCTCCTGGCCGGGCAAGCCGGACTGGTGATCGCCCAGGCCTTGATAGGCCGGAACGATCCCCATGGGTTAAAACAGCGGCTGAAGAACATCGGTCCGGACATCATCCATCTTGCCGGCGGGCTGGCCATCATCCTGGTTTGGGCGGGAATCATCGAGTCCTATATGTCCCAATATCACGAGCCGGTGCTGCCCTATTGGCTGAAAATCTCCTTTGGAAGCGTGCAACTGGTTTTGCTTTTCTTCTTTTTGTTCAAGTCGGGCAAAAGCGCCAAAAAGACCAATAAAGAATCCCGGCCCTCCCTGGCAAGGGTGCAATCCACATGAGCGACCTGCAAACCCAATCCCTGACCATCAGAACGCCCGAAGGCATTGTCTTTCCTTTGCTGCTGGCCTCGCCCATCACGCGATTTCTGGCGCTTTTTATAGACACCGCGGCCGTCCAGGTAGTCGTATCCACCCTGGGCCTGCTTACGCCCCTGCTGCTGCCCTTAGGGGTGGACTTCACCTTCGCCATGTTCACCATCGCGTCTTTTGTGATTAACATTGCCTACGCCATGGTCCTGGAATGGGCCTGGAGAGGACAGACCATCGGCAAACGCGTTCTGGGAATGCGGGTCATGGACGAAAACGGCTTCCACCTTACGCCCTACCAGATAATCATCCGAAACCTTTTGCGCTTTGCGGACATGTTGCCCCTGTATTACATGCTGGGCGGCATTTTTTGCCTGGTTTCCCCCAAGTCCCAGCGTTTGGGGGATATCGCCGCCAACACCGTGGTCATACGCATGCCCAAGTTCAAGGAGCCGGACCTGGATCAAATTATGGAGGACAAGTTCAACTCCCTGGCGGAATACCCTCATATCGCGGCCCGGCTCAGGCAACGCGCCTCCCAGGAAACCGCCGGCGTCGCCCTAACCGCCCTCATGCGCCGGGACGAACTGAATCCCCAGGCCCGGCTGGAGCTTTTTCACGCTATCGCGGAGCATCTTAAGGAAATCGTCTCCTTTCCCCAAGAGGCCGTGGAAGGCCTCTCCGACGAACAATATGTAAGGAACTCCGTGGATATATTGTATCGGTCGTAAGCGAATTAACGGACTGCGGCGGCGGGATTTCAGGGACATGAACTGATTTCTGCAATGCCTTGCAAGCCACCTCAAAACCACGGCTTCGACAGAAACCGTTCGGCCGCCGGATGTTATGCGTTTCGACAAGCATTTCGGGCCGCCCCTTTTGTTGCTGGCGCAACCCCGGCACGGTACTGCTGTGCCGGGGCCACCCAAAAATCGGACAGGCGCCGGGGGGCTTACTGCAGGATAAAATATGCCCCTGAAACCATGCAAAAAACAGGCTTCAGGGGCATTATATTTTTACTTGGGATTAATGCTGTCTATTTGGCGATGAGGCCGTCCTTTTTCAAGGCGGCGATGATCTTCTCGCTGAGCTCCTCCACCAGGCCATAAGTGGATTTGGGATTGATCGTGTTGGTTTTGGCGGACCAGATCTGCTTTTCCGTGGCCACGTCGAACACCCTGGTTTGCAGCCGGATCAGCATTTGCCGTTTATAAGACCCGGTCTGAATTCCCATGGCGGAGGACTTGGTCAGGTAACCGTCAAAAGGCATGGGCTCGAACGCTGTTTCAAAGGTGGGAGGCGGCTGGTACACGGGCGCCTCTTCCTGGGAAATGGCCCGAACAAGGAGAACGCTGTCCACATTCAAACTTTTGCATTTTTCCTTGATGGCCTCGGGCGTGGGGCAGGTATTTGAGGGGAAAGTCTCATATCCGGTTATGGCCCCTACCTTGTGCTTGAGCACCTCCAGAGCGAACACGCTTTCAAAGAGCTCCCGTGTGTCCGGGTCTGTGCACATGCCGACGACCAGGACCCTTTCTATGGGGCCTCTTTGCAGATTTTCTTTTTTCCAGGTGGATGCTACTTTGGTCTTCGTGCAGGCGGGAAGGAATAAAAGGGAAACTGCAATAATGCTGCACAGGAACCTTGCTGGAACATTCATTCAAACTACTCCTGATTTATGGGTGTAAAATACGGCTATGGGCCAGGCCTGTTTATGATTCGGACCCGCCCGCCTAATAATCCTTTTCGGTTAAAGGCCGAAGCTGCTTAAGCCTCGGCTAATCCTCTTGTCCAAGGACGCGTTTTTGCATGGAATCCAAATAATCGTCCAGTTCGGCGATGCTGGAGAAAATGCTCATGTCCGGCATGGCGCGAATGATTTCAAACACCTTTTTGATTTGAGGCTGGAGATTGACGAAGGTGGTCTTGCCCTTGTTTTTTTCCAGCCCTTTGGACGCTTTTAATATAACCCTCACGCCGGCGCTGCTCATGTACTCCAGGTTTTCCATGTCAAAGGTGAGGTGGGCGGGAGATCCGGTCAGGACCTCATCCACTTTTTTGTCCAGTTGGGAAGCGGTGACCGTGTCCAAAGAGCCGCCGAGGTGAATGATCATATGCTTGGTGGATTTTTGGGTCAGTTTGATAGTGAGGGCCATGCGTCCTCCTTGTGAGTTATTAGCCCGTCCATAGGCTGGAAAGAGAATACTGGGGGCTGCGTCTGATCATATTGCCGTTGTCTTTCATTCCCGGTCAGGAAAACTATGTACACAAAGAGCCCGGCAATGTCCATAATCAAATTGCCGCATTTCTTTCAAATCACGCGAAATTCTGCAACAGGCTGCTATTGCCAGCCCACCGGTTCGTACCCTTTTTCCCGCAAGCAGCGATCCACAAAGTTTTTAAAGGCCGGATCGGGATTGTTGGACTTCAAAACGCTTCTTGTCATGCTTCCCGCTCCGCCTCCCAAAGCGCCAATGGCGGCGCCCCGGCCGAATTCTCCGCTCATGGAGCCCACGGCGCCGCCTACAGCCGCGCCTACGGCGGTTCCGGTGGCGGTTTCCCGAGCCACCTCTTTGCTTTTGGACGTGCTGGACACGCCGTGCTCCCTGGCCAGACGCATGCATTCGTTAATGTCCGCCCGCGCCTGAGCCTTTCCCACCTGGTTGTAGTGGGCGTTGGGATATAACACAGGTTTGGCGGAGCTGCAACCTTGGGCAAGCCAAGCGGCGGCGCACAGGATTACAAATGCTTTCAACCTGAAACTCATCTTATCCTCCTGCCTATTCCCTTTCGGCGGTTACGCAGCGGATGCCTTCTCCGGCGCGGCCGGGTTTGAAGCATAAATTATCCGAAATGCACTTGGCGGGCGATCTGTCTCCCGACTTCCAGCGATTTACAAGATCCGGCTCCCGGATAAAAGGCCGGGACATGGAAACATAGTCGGCGCATCCCTGGCTGACCAGTTGCTCGGCCAGGTCAAAAGAGCGCATGCCGCCCACCAGAATCAGAGGGATGCCCAGATCTTCCTTGAACATCCGGGCCTCTTCCCTGAAATAGGCTTCCTTGTCCTGGGAGTTGATGTTGGCCCGGGAGGGCGACAACTTGCGGCTGGAAAGGATGCCGCCGGTCAGCTCCAGGGCGTCCAGGCCTTCCCTTTCCAGGGCCTGGGCAGCGACCAGGGAATCCTTGGATTCCAGCCCGTCTTCAATAAAATCGGCGCAGTTCAATTTGATCAGCACAGGATAGTCGGATCCTACAGCCTGACGTATGGCCCTGTAAACCTCCAGGTGGATGCGGCATCGATTTTCAATGGGGCCTCCGTATTCGTCCGTGCGCCGGTTCATGGCCGGAGAAAGAAACTGGCTGAGCAAATAGCCGTGCCCGGAGTGAATCTGCACGCCGTCAAATCCCGCCTTTTTAGCCCTGGCCGCCGCCTGGCCGAATTTTTCCGCCAAGCCGGCAATATCCTCTTTTGTCATGACCTTGCCGGGCATCTTGTCCATGCCGTCCCATTCCGAAACCATAAACGCGGGACGGCCGGTGATGGACTCCTGGGCGTAACGTCCGCCATGGGCCAGTTGCTGCACGATAATCCCGCCGTGACTATGCACCCGGTCAACCATTTCACTAAGGCCGGGAATCAGCGCATCCTTGTATATGCCTGTTTGCAGCGGCGTGGCTTGGCCTTCGGGGCTGACATAAGCGTGGCTGGCGATGATGAGCCCTACGCCTCCCTTTGCCAGATCCTCGTTCCATTGGCTGAGCCTGGGCGTCATGGCGCCGTCCTTTTCCGCCATGCCCTCCCAGGTGGCCGACCGCACAAACCGGTTTTTAAGCTCCAGACTTCCAATACGCGTGGCTTCAAACATTATACTCATGACAACCGCTCCTGATGACAACACTCGAGAATAGGAAGGAATAACGGCCCAATAAAGAATTTCGGCCGAACGACGGGAAAATCAGGCTATGTAATTAACGTCCAGGGATTGAATGATGCTCTCCACATGATCCAGGGAGGTCAGGAAGTACGACCGGTCTCCCGCTGCTTTGGAAAGAATGCCGCCCCCTTCAAACAGGGTGATCATAAGCTCGGCGATGCGCTCGGGATTTACGCCGCGGCGAATTTCCCCCCGCACAATGCCCTTCTCCACAATGCCGGCAATGGTTTCTTTCCAGTGCGCGATGATGTCCAGGGCCTTTTTCAAGAGCTTTTCGTGGGTGTCGTCCGCTTCCACCAGGGTATTGATCAAGGGGCAGCCGCCGTTACCCACGAGAGTATTGAACAACTTGCGATAGGCCAGGGGATAGCCCATGAGCTTTTCAATGCTGGTTCTGGCCCCCGCCATTTGATCGGTGAAAGCCTGTTCCACCAGGTTGACGTTGTAATCGAAAACCTGCATGGCCAGTTCATCTTTGTTCTTGAAATTCCCGTAGATGCTGCCCTTGGTGAGCCCGGCGGCCTCGGTGACGTCCGAGAGGGACGTGCCGGCGAAGCCCTTTTTATTGAAGATGGGCGCAGCGGTTTCTATGATGAATCTGCGGGTTCTTTCTGCTTTGGTAAGTTCCTGGGTTGCCATGAGAATCAATTCTCATCCTGTTTGGTTATTTGCAAAGCCTTATTGGTTCCGTCCGAGAATATACTGTTTGGTATTTAAATGTCAAGAAAGAGGCGGCGGCCGGAAATAGCAGATATTGTGCATACAAACTAGCAATACTAGCTATTTTTCAATAAGTATTCACAAAAATTTAAGCATATTAAGCTAAAAACTTCCGTGATTTAACGAAAACTGAACATGCCATTGACTAGCATGTTTGTCAAGGAGAAGAAAAAAAGGGGGGATTGGATTGGGGCGAAGGGCTTTATATTATTGGATAAACTTGCGTTCGCTTTGCTATTTGGCATCCTGAGCGCTTTCATGTCGGGTTTGAAGTCCAACAACCTTTTCGCCGGCATGAATCGCAATAGCCGGACTTCGTAACCCCACCTACGGCTGGCTTCACGGGAATGACGGAGGGGAGAGGCCTTGGCGATAATCCTTGGCCATTCCGTTGGGTCTTGCAAGGACGATTTGAATTCCTCAGGACCCGCCGCTGGGGAAAGCGTCCGAAACGGGCTTGGCGGGCTGCAGGTCCGACAGTTTGTTCTGCGCCTTGTTCACCAGATCGGAAAAAGGATAGTCGGTGACCACCTGGCGCAGGAATTTGGAAGCCTGCTCCGGGTTGTCCACGGCGAGATAGGAGTAGCCGATTTTCAGCAAGGCGGCCGGCGCTTTGTTTTGATCGGGATATTTTTTAACGACCTGTTTAAAGGCCTCAATGGCCTCGGGATACATTTTCTGGTCATAATAGGCCTCGCCGATCCAGTACTGGGCGTTGTCGGCCAGATCATGGTCCGGGTTGTCGGCTAAAAAGGCCTTGAAGGCCCGGATCGCCTTATCCTGTTCGCGGTTTTGGTAATGCAGGTACGCGCCTGCATATTGTTCCTCGGGAGATATCAACGAGGAGGACGCGGTTTTAGGCGGCTCAGGAGCCGGGGCCGGAGGCTTTTGCACTTCGGGGGCGGTCAAGTAATCGTCTTCAACATCCTGGGAGTAGCCCGCCTGCTGCTGGATTTCAGAGGGCGCCAGGGAGATGGATTCCATCATGATGGACATGTTGCCCATCTGGCCTTCCATGTTGAGCAGGCGCTGCTCAATGGCGGACAGGCGCTTGTTCACGGAATGGAGTTGCTGCTCCGCGATATCCGTGTTGGTGGATATGGCGTCCAGCTTTCTGTGGGCGTCTTCCAACCTGGGATCTGTGTTATCTTGTTTCAACCAGTCAAACCAACTGCAGCCCGCCAGAGTGAATGCGAGCGCAACGACGAAGCAGGTTTTCGTCATGATTTTGACCACTGTTGACATATGCATTGGTTTCTCCCAAAGAAAGAATGAACTTTTATTTGAGTCATATTAAGCCTATAGATCATTTTCGCGCTGGTCAAGAATCTTTTCGCATGTTTACACCTTTTGGAACAACTCGTGCAATTTTAGGTTGCCGATGCGAGTTCCTCTAATGTATTTAGTTATAAAAAAGATATTTTGTCTTCAAGGAAGCAGGCGTTAATTTGAAAACAAACCAGCAAACAAAGCCTTCCCCCTGCTTCAAATGCAAGCACCATTATCTTACCTGGGAGAAGGCGTTCCCCTACGGCTGCCGCGCCATGGGCTTCAAATCCAGGCAAAGCCCCTGGCTGAAGGTCAAACGTGAGACCGGCCGGGAGTGCCTTTTGTTTGAGCCCAAAAACAAGTAGGAGACTATTCCTTTTTTAAAATTTTATGACGATGGCTGTATTTGCTTTTGGCAATGACCAACTGGACCGCTTCCATGGTTTTGTTGTTCACCACGATGGGCCCGATGAGGTTCGCGGTCATGTTTTCCGGGTCGTCGGGAGGTATGCGGACCGTGACGTAAAGCTCCAGTTCCTCGCTATCGGCAAGGTCGCCTTCCCACCCGGTTTCCCTTTTCACCACCGAAGGCGGCGCCTGGTACTCGGGCATGAAATAATTGGGGTTGGTAAGCACAAAGGCCAGGCCGGGTTCATCCACGGCCTGATACCAAAAGAACGGAGAATCCGCATTGTGCTGGATGATTATAAAGCGTTTATACTCTCCGAATCCGATCATACCGGAGGGCATGGATATAATCTTGTCTTCCGTGACTTCCAAAGTTCCAAAACGTGTGGTTTCAATTTTCACCATCATATCCCGTCCGTTTGTGACTGCAGATTCCTGAGGCTGGACCATATTCCCGCTCACTTGGTTTTCTTGAGATTCAGTTGCTCAAAAAGTCCCGCCGCACCTGACAGAACATCCTGATCCATGGAGGCGGCGGACTGATTTTCCGCCTGAATGCGCTGGTACACCTCAAAGCGGTGCACGCCCACGCCTCTGGGGGCGTCAACGCCTATGCGCACCTGGGTTCCCTTGATTTCGAGAACATGTAAAACTATGTCGTCTCCAATACTTATTCTTTGGCCGGACTTCCTTGTCAGAACGAGCATTTAGCCCTCCGTGGCATGGCGCTTTTATTACAGGTAATTAACCAGGGAAACATTCAAGACTTTTGAGGCTGCCGACAACGCCGCCTGGTACGCGGTTTCCACGGCTGCAAGCTCCACGGCCGCCTCGGCGTAATCCACGTCCTCCAGGCTGGAGAGCCTCTCCGTATCCGCCAACTGCACGTCGGCCAAAATGCTTGTCCGGGCGTCCAGGCGGACCCCGCGCCCGCCGATTCTGGAAATGTTTCCGTCAATTCGATCATAGGCCGTATCCAGGTTGGTGATCTGATCCCGGATAGCTGCCCCGTCATTGTTTTCCAGGGCGGTTTTCAAGTCCGCCAGAGTGGTGAAAAGGTCTCCGAATATGGCGCCGCCGTCGCCCCCGACGGTTACCGAGGATTCCCGGCTGATGCGCACGGCGAAGGGGTTGGAATCGCCTTCATAGGTGACTGCGGTTCCGGCCAGGGTAAAGGCCGGAGAATCGTTTTGAGACCCCGCAAAGATGTAGCGGTCGCCCACCGTGGAATTTCCCAGAGTCACTGCGGTTTCCAAAAAGCCCTGAACCGCTTCGGCCGCGGCTTGCCTTTCGTCAGCGCCCACGTTGTCGGACCCCATCTGAACAGTCAACAGTTTGACTTCGGTAATCAGGTCTTCAACGTTTGTCAAAGCGCTTTCCGAAGCGGTCAGCCATGTCCGGCCCATT
Organism: Desulfatibacillum aliphaticivorans DSM 15576; assembly: GCF_000429905.1. Taxonomy (NCBI): domain Bacteria; kingdom Pseudomonadati; phylum Thermodesulfobacteriota; class Desulfobacteria; order Desulfobacterales; family Desulfatibacillaceae; genus Desulfatibacillum; species Desulfatibacillum aliphaticivorans. The sequence continues at coordinate 40,971 of NZ_AUCT01000012.1, forward strand.
TCGATGTTCCGGTTCAACTGATCCACATAGCTCATGTCGGACCGGAGGTTCATGACCTGAAGCAAAGCGGACGGATCGTCCGCCATGGTCAGGATCTGCCTTTGGCTGGCTATGGTCAGATTCGCCCGGTCCATGGCCGTTGTCAGGCGGCCCAGGCCGAAAGTGACGTTGCTTGAAATGATGCTGTTAGGGACTCTCATAAAACTGCTCCCTGTTTCCGCCCTTAGCTCTTAATAGTCATAAGGGTCTGGAAAATTTCGTCCATGGTCGTGATAAGCTTGGCCGCCGCCGCATAGGATTGCTGCAACTCAATGAGCTTGGTCATTTCCTCATCCAGCGACACTCCGGAAATGCTGCCTCGCACGGTTTCCAAATTCTGCACCATGGATTCGGCGAATTCCCTGTTTCGCTCCGCCGAATTGAGGCTGGAGCCCAACGCGCTGATCATGGAGGCGTAGAACCCTTCTATGGACGCATTGACCGTAATGGAGGTATCGCTCCCGATCCGTTTGGACTGCCATTCCGTAATGGACAGGTTGGTGTATTTCAACTCGCCTATGGCCAGGGAGGTTTCATTGTTCCCGGAGGAGATTTCTCCCGTGGCTGCATCGGCCTTTCCCGCTGCGATCATGTTTCTGTCGGCGGCTATGGTTTCGTGAATCCCCATGGTCCCGCTGCCTTCTCCGGTGAAGAAGGTGTTGACGCCCAACGCCGCCAGAACATTGGATGTGTCCTCGGTAAAGCCGAAAGTATACCCCGAACCCGCCGTAATGCTTAGCCGCCCGCCCACGGTGGAGGCCGTCACGTTAAGATCAACGGCGCCCAGAGCCGTGGCAATGTCGTCCATGGTCGTGGTATTAGCTGTAATAGCAATATTTGTGCCACCGGGATTGACCACGTTCCCGGAAGCGTCGTAAACCCAAAAAGTAAAACCGCCGTCCGTAATCCGATCTCCAAAAAACAAATCCGCCGCCGCCGAGCCCACAGGCTGATTGGTCGCCGCCGCTGTGTACGATCCGGTGGTGGAGGTCAGTCCTGTCAGGCCTATGCCCTGGGAATGTACGGTGTTTACGGCCCAGATCATTTCTTTGGAGACTTCGTTCAGATTGGCCCTGAGTTCCGATATGACCGTATCCCGCATTTCCAGCCAGCCGCCCATTCGGCCTTTTTCCACATAATCTGTGATGGTCAGCTCTTTATCCGTGCCCTTTCCGTAAATAATGTCTCCCTGATGCAAATTGATGTCGAATCGGTCCGAGCCGATCACTAATGTGACGCCTCTGGGCCCCAAAACCGTCAAGGATCCGTCATCCTGCGCAAAAGTCTGCACGTCAATGTACTGAGCCAGTTCCGACATGAGATAGTTGCGCTGGTCCAGGAGGTCGTTGGGATTGGTGTTCTGGGAGGCCGCCACAATCTGCTGGTTAAGGTCCGCTATCTGGGAGGTCAGGGTGTTCACCGCCTCCACGCCGGACTGGAGGCTGATTCCCAGGTTCTCCTCTTCACCGATGAGAGCGGCGTCCAGTTCATCGATGTATTGCGCCAGGCCCAAAGCCTGTTCATACAGGACAGAGCGCTCCGCCGTACCCGCGGAGTTCAGGGAAAGATCCTCCCAGGAATTGAAAAAGTCCGAAAGCATGGTTCCCAGGCCATTGCCTTCCACTTCATTAAACAGGCCGTCCAATACTTTGCCGAAGGTTTCGATTTCCTCGGCGGAAGCCAGGCTGGACCTGTACTCCAAAAGCCTTTTCTCCACGGTTTCATCCACCAACTGGCGGATTTCGTAGGTTTCCACGCCGCGGCCGAACATGAACCCGCCCGAGGCCTGGGGCACTTTGCTTTTATTGATGACGGTCTGGAGCGTATAGCCTTCGGTATTGACGTTGGCCACGTTGTGGCTGACGACATCCATGCCGTACTGATGGGTCGCCATGGCCCCGACCGCAATATCCAATGCGGACCTGATTCCCGGCATGGCTACACCTCCTGATGCATAAGCAGATTGGAGTCGGCCCTTCTATAGACCTGTCCGCTCCTGCCGTAGGTTGGAGGATCGGCGGAATCGCCCACCATAATGGAGGAGAAAAGATCCCGGACAAACATCAGGCAATCTTCGGCGATGGCCCGATTGGCGCTGGTCAACTCCCGCACCTTGTCTTTAAGATGGTTCAACTCCACCAGGGACTGCCTGATAGTCCTGAATATGCCGGGATCCCCGCCGCTGACCACTTTGTCGATGTGCCGGATGGACACCTTGGTCTTTTTGCCGGGAAACACTTTCTGCCACAGCACGTCCACATGGGGAATGGATTCCATGATGGCCTGGGCGAGCGCCTGCTTTCTGCAGGCCATTTTCATGATGGCATCCAGATTGGCTTCCACCAAAGCCTGGCGTTCCAATTCCAGGCAGCAGATCAGCTCGTCGTGGCGTTCCATGTCATTTCTCAATATGTCTTCCAGCGCCCTGATGATATCTTCCATACTCAGGCCCTCCTTAGATCTTTACACGATCTTATATTCTTATCGGATGGGATCATTAATCCCTAAAGAACCGCTTCCAGATTACCGCCTTTCGCCGCCTGGGGGGCGTTCAACTGGCGGTACAACATCTCCCCCATTCCCAGACCGTTTCCCTCGGAGCATTTTTCCGCCAGGGTTTGGTCCAGCATGGAGGTCATGAGCTTGCTTTCGTTGGAATTTCCCAGCAAACCGCCCTGGGGCAGGGACTGGCGTCCGTTTTTCAACAGGTTGTAGATAAACAGCGACTCGAAATCACCGCATGCCTTACGCAGTTTGGCGTCTTCGGCCTGGGTTTTCATTTCCTGGGTCAGCATGGCGGAAGTTGCGGAATTGATCTGCATGGCCGGACTCCTTATAAGATCACCAGTTCGCCTTGCAGGGCGCCGGCGGCTTTAATCATTTGAAAAATGGTGATGAGATCCCGGGGGGTGACGCCAATGGCGTTAAGCGCCCGGACCAAATCGCCTATGGTCGCTCCCGCGGGAACCACCATCAGCTGCTTGTTTTCTTCAGCCACGACCACTTGGGAATCAGCGGTGACCACGGTCTGCCCGCCCGGGGCGACAACAGCGCCGTCTTCCAGGTTAAGCTGTTCGGTCTGGGAGTCGGCCGGAGGATTGGGGCTGAAAGAAGCGGGCTGGGAAACCTGGGCGCTTTCCGTGATTTGAATGCTCAGGTTGCCGTGAGCCACAGCCACCGTGGAAATGCGGACTTTCTCGCCGACGACCACGGTTCCGGTCTTCTCGTTTACGATCACCTTGGCCACGGCGTCGGGCATGATGTCCAGGTTTTCCACCATGGCCACCATGGAGACCACCTTATTCCGGTAATCCTGGGGGATGTCTATAATCACCGTGCCGGAGTCGGCGGCGTATGCCACGGGCATGCCTATTCCGTTATTGATGGCGTCCTTCATCCTGATTGCGGTGGTGAAGTCGGCGTCGTTCAATGCCAGGGTCAGTTCGTTTCTGCCCTGCAGTTGCATGGGAATCTCCCTTTCAATGGAGGCGCCGCCCACAATCCGGCCCACCGTGGGATGATTCTTGACCGCTCCGCCGCCGGCTGCGCCGCCCACGGAATAGCCGCCCACGGAAAGAGGCCCCTGGGCCAGGGCGTATACGTTGCGATCCACGCCGCGGAGAGGGGTGAGCAGCAAGGTCCCGCCCACCAGGCTTTTGGCGTCGCCCACGGAGGAAATGACCACGTCCACCTGGCTGCCGATCCTGGCGAAGGGGGGAATGTCGGCCGTCACCATGACCGCCGCCACGTTCTTGACCTTGACGTCATCCTTGCTCACATGCACTCCCATGTGCTCCATCATGTTGACCAGGCCCTGGAGGGTGAATTCCGTACCCGACTTGTCGCCGGTGCCGTTAAGACCCACCACCAGGCCGTAGCCGATCAACTGGTTGGTGCGGACGCCCTTGATGCTGGCCAGTTCCTTGATCCGGGCGGCCTGGACGGTGGAAGCCGCCAAGGTAAAGGCTGCTGCGGCAAGTAAAACCAAACGTGCTATATTCCTGACTTTAGACATATCCTTGCCTCCAATCTTCCTTAAAACGGCCACACATGATCCAGGACGCGGGTTCCCCATCCGGGAATTTGTTTGTCTGCAATCACGCCTTTGCCGTAGTACTCGATGCGGGCGTCGGCGATGTAGGTGGACTGAACCACGTTGCTGGGATCTATATCTTCGGGGCGAACAATGCCCGAGATGGTCATGTATTGAGTTTCGTTATTCACCTTGATGGCCCGGGAGCCGGAAATCTGGAGGTTGCCGTTGGCCATGACCCCCACAACGCGGCCGGACACATAAGCGGTCACGCTGCCGCTGCGGTCGTTGGTCCCCTGCCCCGTAAAGCTGGGTTTGTAACCGGCGCTCAACAGGCTGTCGCCTTTCAAATTCTTATTGGCGGCTTCCAGCCAGGTCATGTACCCGGCCAGGTCCGTCACGTCGGCGCTGACGCTGGAATCGCGGGTGGTGGTGGTCTTTGCTGTCAAGGAAGCCGTGGGGGTTTCCGTAATCCTGATGGTCACCAGGTCGCCGACCTGCCTTGCCCGCCTGTCTCCGAAAAACTGGCTTCCGCCCGGGTCGACCCACAAGGAGCCTTCGGCCGGACGAGGCGCGTTATAAGTGACGGTCGCCGGCTGCTCAAGCATGTGCTGCGGAGCGGTTGCTGCGGAAGGCGCAGGGCTGGCGAGAGTATCCTGCCTTTGGGTTGCGCACCCCATGGAGAGCGCCAGAACGATTGCCAAAATTATGATTCCTAAACGCATGATCATTTTACATCCTCCCGCCTAAAACCGGACTTCCACCTGAGCCGGACCGGTGACCCGGCAGGTGATTATTTTTTCGCTCATCTTGTTTTCCACTTCTATGGCGTCGCCCAGACCGCCGGACTCTTTGGCCAAGCCTATGGCGGTGATGGAAAGAACGCCGTTTTCCGCCATGATAGTCACGTCCTCGCCCCGTTCAACCAGGGGCGGCTTTTCCAGCATTCTGGAAAGCATGTGTTCGCCGGCGTCCATGTCCTGACGCAGCCGCATGCCTCTTACCTCTTTGGGATCGGTGACGACGCCGTCGGGCAGGCGGGAAAGGTTCCGCATTTCCACGGTTACGTCTCCAGCGGTGAGCACGTCCATGCGGTCCAGCTTGCGGGTCGCGACGACAACCGGGGCTTCGTAGTCCACCCAGGCGGCGATGCTCACCCTGCGCTCCATGTTTCCATCCACGCTGACGATTCCTTTCAGGCTGAGCTGGCCGTAATACTCATCATTGCGGCTGTCTTCCAAAACCACGTCCAGATAACCCTCAGCCACAGGGCCGTTGCCGCGCACCTGAAACCGGCTGACTTCAAAATGGCCTAGGGGCAGCTTGTCGTTTAGAAAATCGATCAGCATGTCTTCAAAATCCTGGTCGTCCACTTCCTGGAAGGAACGGTGCACTTTCACCCTGGAGGGAATTTCGACCACGGCGTTCTCGGGCAGATCCAGCCGATCCAGCTTGGCCTGGATCATGGCGCCCCGGAGGGAGCGGCGTTTGCCCGGAGCAGGCGCCCTTCCCAGGTAGACCTCATTGATTTCGTGGGAAAGAGAGTCCAGCCCGGAAATTACGGCCACGTCTCTCAAAAAGACGCTGTCTTCCTGCACCCAGGCCTCGGACGGCACACGAATTTCGGGCCCCTTGGCGATTGCAGCGCCGGCCGCCAAGGCTGAGAATACGGCCAGGCTGGTTAACATAACGGCGAGCTTATGGGCGGAAAGACGTCTCATGGATTATTACCTCTTCACGTTGTTGGCTATCTGCAGCATGCTGTCTGCCGTCTGGATAGCCTTGGAGTTTGCTTCGTAGGCCCGCTGGGCGATGATCATGGTCACCATTTCTTCCACCACGTTCACGTTGGACATTTCCAAAAAGCCCTGGCTGATGGTGCCAAAACCTTCGTCGCCGGGCGTTCCTTCCACTTCCTCGCCGGAAGCCTCGGTGGTTTTGTACAGGTTGCGGCCCATGGAGTAGAGTCCCGCGGGGTTGGCGAAGTCGTAAAGCGTGATGTCGTAGGTGGCCACTTCTTCGTTGGCCGGGCCGAAAGCCGTGAGCTTGCCGCCGGAATCCACGGAAATGAGAACCGCATCCGCGGGTACGGCGAATTCAGGCTGCAGCCTTTCACCGGCGGCGGTGGTGATGTAGCCTTCGGAATCGATCTTGAAACTGCCGGCCCGAGTGTAGACTTCCTCGTTGTTGCTCAACACTTTAAAAAAGCCGTTTCCTTCAATGGCCCAGTCCAAATCGTTGCCGGTCTGGCTGTAATCGCCCTGGACGAAAATCTTTTGCACGCCCGTGGGTTTGGAGCCCATGCCGACCTGGAGGCCCGTGGGAAGTTGCGTTCCGCCCGTAGTTGTCGCGCCTGCCACCCGGATCGTCTGATACATGAGATCCTGAAAATCGGGCCTGCTGCGTTTGAACGCGGTGGTGTTGATGTTGGCCAGGTTGTTGGAAACAACATCAATATTGAGCTGTTGAGCCTCCATCCCGGTTGCTGCTGTCCATAATCCTCGTAACATGGCTATTGCCTCCCTTTTTACCTCAGCATGCCTACTTCGCTGACGGCTTTGGTATCCATTTCACTGGCTGTGTTCATATATTTTTGAAAGGTCTCATAAGTTCTTAACGACTCCATCATCTTGACCATTTCCTGGGGAACGATCACATTGGATTGCTCCAGGTAGCCCTGGTTAACTATCGTCCCTTCGGGGCGCTCCAGCCGCTCGCCTGCGCCGCCTTCCGAAACGTAATAAGTAGCGCCTTCTTTGGAGAGCATTTTGGGGTTTTCAAAATTGACCACGGCAATGGTTTCCAGTTCCTTGCCGTCCACCATGAGGGTTCCGTCAGGGGCTACGGACAGGTCGCCGCCGTCCACCACAATAGGGGCGCCCCGGTCGCTCAGGAGCTTGTCGCCGGCCGCATTGACGATTTCCTTGTCCGCGTTCAGCAAAAAACGCCCCTGGCGAGTATAGCGAAGCCCGTTCTCGCCCTGCATTTCAAAGAAACCTTCGCCCTGGATGGAAAAGTCCAACTCATTTCCCGTGTGCTGCAAAGGCCCTTCGGACATATCGGTCTCGGTGTAGGGCTTGGAGTTTTTATCCAGGGCGTATATGTCGCGCTTGAATCCAGGGGTGGAGACGTTGGCCAGGTTATTGGAGATAACCTCAAACCGTTCGTACTCGTTATAAAAGCCCTTGGTTGCGTATATGGTTCCTATGTTCATGCTTCCTCCTTGGTTTGCCCTGAGTCGGGTTGACCGGTGAAATTGCAACCCGGGCGCCAAATGGAAAAAATCGGAAATCATGATTTTAACTCATTGATTTTATACGAATTAAAAATTTGGACTTTTTTGAAAGGAAGGAATAACAGGGAAAAAAAGGTAAAAAATGCATGCCAAATCCAGGAAAAAAATGCCTAGCGGTCCATTTTTGCCTGATTGCTTTTGTAGACGAAGGAAAGAAGCTCCGCCACCACCACATAGAGTTCGGCCGGAATTTCCTCGTTCAGGTCCAGACGGGCCAGAACCTCCACCAGGTCCGGGTCTTCCTGGACCGGCACCCCATGTTTGCGGGCGAGATCGATGATTTTTTCCGCAATAATCCCTTTGCCGGTGGCGGTGACGCGGGGAGCGTTGTCCGCGAGGGCGTTATATTTAAGGGCGACGGCTTTTTTTATGGATTTTTTCATGTTCAGCGCCTTAAATCACAAAATCCAGCCCGTTTGGAGGTTCGGAAAACAATTCGTCGGCCAGGGAGATGTTTTCCAAATAAGACTGTTCCTCCACATGAAAGGTCAGATCCATGAGCTGAAAGCCATGGCCGACCAGCCTGCTTTCCAGTTCATGAGCCCTGGCTTTTAAAAAATCCGCATTTTCCTGAGAAGAAAGGCTAAAACCGGCGCGCAAAAACCGGCCCAGCAGCGCCGCGTCAGCCCGAATTGGCCCTAAAGCGGATAAATCCAGACATAAGGAAGCGGTTATCAGGCGGTCTTTGCCTGCTTCATCCTTACCGCCGGACTCCCTGGACAAATCGGCCATGAACTGCACAAACCGGTGCTCTCCTCCCTGCAAAAACGGAACGGACAGGAAAAACCGCCCGTTCTCCTCCATGGCGGTGACATTGGCAAGCTGAAGGCCTTGCAGGTTATCTACAAAGGCCGCCAGTCTTTCGGCCTGGGGCGTGTTTTGCATTTCAGGACGGGATAAAAGCTGCATGACCAGGGCTTTCAAGTCGTTATCCAGCAAAGCCTGGGGCGATTGGAAGGGATTGGCTGAGGCGGCCTGAGCGCCCAGCTTGCTCTCCCACATCATGCCGGAATTCTGCACAAAATTCCTGACAGCATCAGCCGTGAGCGGCTTGCCGCCCCCCAGCGTCAGTCGGCTTAGAAGGTTGCTCAGGGCTTGCAACTCCTCTTTGGCGGCGGGGGGCGCCTTTGCCGCGGCGCCCTCCCCTTTCAGATCCAGCAGCCCCATCAAGTCCTTGAAAGGAGATTGCCGCAATCCATCCACCAGCTTGGCGAGCGCCCTGCCCTGGCTTTCGGCCTGAGCTTCTTTGGCCAGGGCCAAAACAGGCACGGGATCCACGCTTTTAACTTCCATCAAATAGACTTTTCCGGGAATGAGTTCGGCGTTGGATTGAGCGATTATCTGATTGCCCCGGACCGAAAGCAAGAATTGTCCGGGGTTTAAGCTCTTTAAGACTTTCGCGGAGAGGACGTCTTTGGGGTTAAAGACGAATTTCGCCTTGGGATCCGCCAATTGCAGGAGGTCCGGGCCGAACCGGCGGATATTGCCTGGATCAATGGGGAGGGCCATGGCGAGTCTCGATAAAAATTAGGTTGCAGTTTTCCACGTCTCTAATAGTTGCATAAACCTTTTATTATGTAGGGTTTCGCAAGCTCAACCCAACGATTCTATCGGGGTGATCGTCGGGTTACGAAGTCCGGCGTTGCGCTTCTCATGGGCGAAAACGCGGGTGAACTTCAAACCCGACATAGACTCACCCAAATTCGTCCTGAAAAACCATTTCCTAAAGTCTCAAACGTCAAACGTAGATTTGACCCCATTGCTTTACGCCCCGCTCATTTTTTCAAATTTACGCTTGAGGCTGATGACCATGTCCACCTCGCCAAGGGGCATTTGCAGGCGGGAGGCGATTTCCTTGGGGGGCAGGCCTTTGGCGTCCAGGGCGACCACCTTTTGCTGCAGATCCACCACATGGTCGGAATGAACCTGTTTTCCGCCTTTCCTTGAAGGGTTTTGTTCGCCCAATAGGGTTTCGGCGCGCTTTAGCAAGAGATTCAAGCTGATGATGCGGGCGTCCAGATCGTGGTTGATCTTATTGATAATGGCTCGTTTTTCGGTAAGTTGGCCGTCAAATGCTTCGGCCAGCTTGCGCGACTCCTCCAAAACGGGCTCCAAAACCCGGGAGACGGCCATGAGAGCGGCTTCTTTGGGGACTTCAGGGCCTTTTGAAAAACGCCTCCAAACTAGAAACACCACCAGGATCAGGGCCGCGTCCATGACCACCTGGCTGATAATCCAAAATTCCAAAGGAAAGTTTTGCAGCATAAAATCCAATCTCTTTCCGCCTATATCACAACATCCACAATGCCGCCGGCATTATCCTTGACCGGTTTTCTGGGGGCGGTCCGCTCATCGTTTTCCGAAGAGTCGCGGGAGTCGTCCTTTTCTTCCGGATTAGCCCGCCTCTTCTTCCATTTTTCGCGATCAGCGCCCTGATCCTTGACCGGCGTAACCCCTTTAACGGCGTCTGGGGGCTCTGGCCGAAATCTGATATCCATTTCGCCTCCTTGTGCCTGCCGGATGAGGGATTGCGCGCATACCGGAATTTACACCGAGTACTGATTGGAAAAAATCACCTTTTGAATCCCCATTGTCGAGAACACGGATTTCAACTTGGCCGCCAACAAATTTTGCAGGGATCCGCTAAAGGCTTCCTTGTCTCCCACGCGATCCATTTCCTCCAGGACCGTATCGTATATGACCCCCCTGAGGAGCGGCCTGTTAGCCTCAAGCAGGGCGTATGTTTCTTTTTCGTCAATTTCTAGCGCAACCCTTAGAAATAAATATGTTTTTCTTGAAGCATCCTCATATGGGATGATGAAAGGCTCCAATTCCAGCCGCACGTTGCGCACTCCGCCGTACCTTTCGACGGTGGGACCCGAGGCAATCGGAGCCTCAGCCGGGACCTGGGCCGGAGCCTGCGCCGGCGCGGCTTCGGGCGCTTTTTCCTCTGTGGCCTGGGCCTTGTCATCCGGCGCATCCAGGGCGCCGCTGATCATGAAAAAACTCACCACTCCTACTGCCAGCACGATAACTGCGGCTGCAGGGATCATGATCCATTTTTTTTTAAAGGAAAATTTCGATTTTTCAGGAGTTTCCTCCTCATCCCCCATGCTATCAAACATGGCGGGATCAGGAACAAACGCCTGGTCCGTTTCACCTTCATGGCCCCAGGAGTCGTCAATTTCCGCCTCAACGCCGGTTCCGCCGCCCCACTCGGTTCCCGCGTCCGAATCGAGTTCGTTTCCGCCGCCCCAGGAGTCTCCGCGGGCGTCGTCTCCCGATCCTCCCCAGGGTTCTTCGGCCGGTTTCTCCCTTTTGGCGCTGCCGCCCAAAATCACGGTGTCGGGCATAGTGGTGTCGTCTTGATCGTCCATGATTTTACATCCTTGCTTCCTGCGTTTTGAGCTTGCTTCTCAGCTTGATCATGCATTGAGTATGAATCTGGCAGATGCGGGACTCGGTCAGCCCCATCACCTCGCCGACTTCCTTGAGGGTTAGCTCGTCCTGATAGTACAAAGACAAGATCTGCTGCTCCTTGGGAGTCAGGCTGGAAATGGACTGGGCCAGGATTTTCTTGAATTCCGAATCCATAAGATCCCGGTCGGGGTTAGCGTTATCCTCCAGAAGATCCACATGGGTCCTGCGGCCGTCCTTGGTGTTGTCGTTGCTCCAAAGGGGTTCGTCCAGGCTGACCAATTCAATGCCGCCCGCTTTGGACAGCATGTTCTGATAGGTGTCCATGTCCACGCCAAGCTCATTGGCGATTTCCTCGGCGTCCGCAGGCCGGCTTTCCCTTTTTTCCACCCTGTTGACGGCCTGCTCGATTTCCTGAACCTTTTTTCTTACTGAACGGGGGACCCAATCCATGGCGCGCAACTCATCCAGCATGGCGCCTCGAATCCGAAATTCGGCGTAGGTCCTGAATTTTACGCCACGGCCTTCGTCATATTTATCGAGGGCGTCCAACAGCCCCATGATGCCCGCGCTGATGAGGTCGTCCACATTCACGCTGGGGGGCAGACGCATAGCCAGGCGATGAGCGCATAATTTGGCCAGATAAGCGTATTTCGTAATCAGCTCATCACGCTTGGCCCGTTCTTTAGATTTTTCTCTCGGTACATGTGCTGCGTTTTTCATGGCACGCCCTTGAGGTGTTATCCAGGTTTGCATAAAATTCATTATTTCCTATTTTGGGGCTACCAGCCGTCTAAAGAAAAATTTGATGTTTCCGTCTGCTGAACTGTCTTCGCCCTTGGATAAAAAGCGTTCCGCTAATTCGTTAATGCCTTTGCCGGCCATGCTTTTTGGATACAACATAAGCAGTGGGGCCTGCTTTTTCACCGATTTGAGTACATGGTCGTCTCGTTTGATGCATCCCATGTATTCCAGGGAGATATCCTGCAAAAACCGCAGCAAAGCGTTGCTCAGGCTTTTGAAAACCAGATCGGCTTCGGCCTCGTTGTTCACCATGTTCACCAAAAGTTTAAAGGTGCGGGTTCCATGCCGGGTGAACATGACCTTCATCAGGGCATAGGCGTCGGTGATGGACGTGGGCTCGGGAGTGGCGATGACGATCCTTTCCCTGGCTGCGGCGTTGAAATAAACGATGTTGGAGGAAATTCCCGCGCCGGTGTCGATGAGGAATATGTCGTAGTCCTCTTCCAACCCGTCGAATTCGGAAAGCAGATTCAGTTTTTCCCCCTGGGTCAGATGCACCAGATCCGCCAGCCCCGAACTGGCCGGGATGACGGAAACGCCTTCCGGGCCTTTGACAATGACGTCCTTGAGGTCCTTCTCCCCGGTCAACACATGTTTTATGGTGAACTCAGGGTGCAGACCGTAAATGATGTCTATATTGGCCAAACCCAGGTCTCCGTCCAGAATCAAAACCCGCTTGCCCATCCTGGAGAGGGCGATGGCGAGATTGCCCACAATATTGGTTTTACCCACGCCCCCTTTGCCGCTTGTGACCGCCACCACTCTGGGAAAGCCTTGGGCGGCGACTCCGGGCTTCTCAACGATTTCTTCCTGCAAACCGTTCATTTTGTCCTTCACCATGCGCCTCAGGCCGTCGGCCTGATCCGGTGTTTTTTTGTCCAGGCCGCGCATTTTCACCACCCGGCCCTTCTCAACTCCTGCGCTGTTAATGGACTGCGTCATACTGATAACCCCATAGCATTCGGCTCGCCTGCCGCCGAATAATCTTCAAATGACCCTTGTAAATCCGAGAACAACAGGTTTCTCATAGTTTCCCGGTCGGCTCTGAAAAAGTCTTCGGGAACCCTTTGCCCTGTACTGATGAAGGAAACCGGCATGGGTCTTTTTAATACCTGGTTCACAATGGCGCCGCGCTTTTTGGTTTCATCAGTCTTGGTGAACACATAGGAACTGAAATCCAGACCGCCAAAACGCTTGGCCGTCTCTTCCATCTCTGACTCGCAGGTGACGGCGGATAAAACCAAGTGGATGTCAATTCTGCGTTCTCCGTCAAAAAGAGCCTCCATCTCCCGCATGCGCTGGGTGTCGTACTGGCTTTGACCCGCGGTATCTATGAGGACTACATCCTTGTCCGCCAGCCGCCCCAGGGCGTATTGCAGATCTTTTTGATTAAAAGCCTGGAGACAGGGCAGTCCAAGGATGGAGGCGTAAGTCTTAAGCTGCTCCGCGGCTCCAATGCGGTAATTGTCAATGGACAGCAAGCCCACGTTCTTCTTTCTTGTCAGGTGCAAATCTGCTGCCAACTTGGCGATTGTGGTGGTCTTTCCCACACCCGTGGGCCCCACAAAGGCGCAAACCGCCTGGCCGGCCTTTATTTCGCAAGGTCTGGAAAAATTAAAACCTTTAAGGACCAGGTTCACAACCGCCTTAAAAAGCCGGGCCGGATCGCCGCCGGGCGCGGACGCCCTTGCCTGATCCACCCAGTCCCTGGCATGGACGGTGGATATTCCGGCCCGTACCAGGGCCACATACACCTGAGTCGCCGCAGGATCGGACAGAAGCATGCCCAGTGCATCCTCACGATGCCCCAACAGGGAGAACAACTCCCGCAGCCGGTTCATCTCCACGGACCCTTGCGCCGTCTCCAAAGGCTTGCTGGGACGCCTGGGCCTGAGATCCACCAAAGGCTCTTCCTGGGCGGGTTCTTCCACCAGTTGGGGATTCCCCTTTTGGGAAGGAATGGCGGTTACCTCAAAGCGCTGACGCACCCCCGGCCCCCATTCTCCATCCTGCACAGGAATCTTTTTGGTGGACACGATCAAAGCGTCTGCTCCCAAATCCTTTTTGACCAGGGCCATGGCGTCCTTGATAGAATTTGCCTGATACCTTTTAACGCGCATGTGTCAAACTAACCTTCCCGACAGATTTGAACTGAACCTTATTCACAACTTCGCTGTGACTCATGACCATGAGGGACGGCGCAAATTGCTCCACCATCCTCCTGAAATGCCGCCTTAAGACGGGCGAGCACAACACAATGGGCTGGAGGCCCATGGCCATGCCGCGCTCCATTTCCGAACTCACGGCCGTCATGATCTGCCCCGCAATCTTGGGATCCACGGACAAATAAGATCCGTGCTCCGTATGCTGGATATTCCGGTTCAACGTATCTTCCACTTCCGGATCCAGAGTGATGACGGACAAGGTTCTATCCTCGCCCAGATACGGCATGACTATGGCCCTGGCCAGGCGCTGCCGGACGTATTCGGTCAGCAGGTCCGGGTCCTTGGACATGGGCGCGTAGTCGGCCAGGGTCTCCACGATGGTGAGCATATCCCTTATGGAGACGTTCTCACGCAGCAGGTTTTGCAGCACCTTTTGGATGCCGCCCACGCTCATCTGGTTGGGGATAAGCTCTTCCACGGCCTTGGGATGCGTCTTGCCCAGGTTGTCCAACAGAGCCTGAACCTCCTGGCGGCCCAACAGGTCGTCGGCGTGGCGGCGGATCAATTCGGTCAAGTGCGTAGCCACCACGGCCGCGTTATCCACCACCGTGTATCCTGCGAACTTGGCTTCGTCTTCCTTATCCTTGAGCACCCAGATGGCGGGCAGGTCAAAGGCGGGCTCCCGGGTGGTGACTCCGTCCACTTTGTGAAGGACCCCGCCGGGGTCCATGGCCAGCAAATGGTTGGTCATGAGTTCAAAACGGCCGGACTCCACGCCCTTGATTAAAATGCGATATTCAGCAGGCTTAAGATTTAAATTGTCCCGAATATGAATGGGCGGCACCACCATGCCCATTTCGGTTGCAAACTGCCTGCGGATGGAGCGGATGCGCTCCAGGAGTTCGCCGTTTTGCTCGCGATCCACCAAGGGAATGATTCCGTAGCCCACCTCCAGTTCCATGGGATCCAAAGAAAGCAGATGCTCCACGGGCTCCGGCCCCTTTTCCACAGGAAGCTCCTCTTCGGCCATCTCCTCTTCCTGGCGTTCGATAGCCGCTTCACCGGCGGTTTTCCTGACGTACCAGGCTATGCCGCTCACCGTAAGCCCCAGAAAAATGAAGGGAATGTGGGGGAGTCCGGGTATGAGGCCGAACATAAAGATGACGAAGGCGCCGAGAAAGATGGCTCTTGGCTGGGCCGAAAGCTGCCTGGCGAAATCAGCGCCCATGCTGTTTTCGGAGGCGGAGCGGCTGACCAGGATGCCTGCGGCGGTGGATATGATGAGGGCGGGAATCTGGGAAACCAGACCATCGCCCACGGTCAACAAGGTGTAGTTTTGAGCGGCGACCACCATGGGCATGCCCTGCTGCAAGACGCCGATGACAAACCCGCCTATGATATTGATGACGGTGATGATGATGCCGGCAATGGCGTCTCCGCGAACGAACTTGCTGGCGCCGTCCATGGCCCCGTGGAATTCCGCCTCCCGGGAGATTTCATCGCGCCTTTTTCGCGCCTGGCTCTCATCAATGAGCCCTGCGTTCAAATCGGCGTCAATGGCCATTTGCTTGCCGGGCATGGCGTCCAAAGTAAAACGGGCCGCCACTTCGGCGATGCGCCCGGCGCCTTTGGTGATAACCACAAAGTTGATCAAAACCAATATGGCGAAAACGACAAGCCCCACCACATAATTGCCGCCCACCACAAAACTGCCGAAGGACTTGATGACCTTTCCGGCGGCCATGGCGCCTTCGTTGCCGTGAAGCAGAATCAAGCGGGTTGACGCCACGTTTAAGGAAAGCCTGAATAAGGTGGTTACAAGCAATAAGGTGGGAAAAATGTCAAAGTCCAATGGCCTGATTGTGTACATTGCCATAAGTATGACGATAATCGCCAAGGTGATGTTGGCGGCCAGCAGAAAGTCCAGTATAAAGGACGGCAGGGGAATGATCATGACCATGAGAATGGCTATCACTCCCAGCATGACCAGCGCATCGCTGGAGTTCGAAAAAATGCTTTGCTTTAAATTTCCCATTGCCATGTTCGCCATACTAGCATCCTTGCCATATTCCTTGCCTTAACCTGTCATAATTGGCGAAAGCGTCAAATTTTCGACTATTTAAAGCCGGGTTCCATGGTTCGGAGGCAGCGTGTTTCAGGAAAAGGATCGAGCCCGATTTTGTTTAAGCCCGTATACATAGGCCAGAACTTCCGCCACTGCCTCGTACAGGGCGACGGGAACTTCATCGCCGATGTCTACTACTTTATACAAGGCCCGTGCCAATTCTTTGTTTTCGACGATAGGAACGTCATTTTCCCGGGCTACTTCTTTAATCTTTTGTGCGATGGGGCCGGCGCCTTTGGCCACAATGAGGGGGGCGCCCATGGTGAGAGCGTTGTATTTTATGGCTAAGGCGAGGTGTGTGGGGTTGGTGACGACCACGTCCGCTTTGGGAACTTCCTCCATCATGCGGCGGCGGGCGGCTTCCATTTGAATGCGGCGGATCCTGGCTTTGACCATGGGATCGCCGTCGGTTTGCTTGTATTCGTCTTTAACCTCCTGTTTGGTCATTTTTAGCTGCTGCTCGTGGTGCCATTTCTGAAAGGCGAAATCCAGAACAGCCACAAAAACCATGATGATGCCCACCCTGATAAAAAGTTTGAGAATGATTTTTAAGACGTAAGCCAGGGTGTTGGCCGCATCAACCTGGCCCAGGAGGATGAGGTTGTCCATTTCGGCTTCAATGGTTAAATAGGAAATGAAGCCCACGATGAACAGCTTGGCCAGGGATTTGGCCAGTTCCACCAGGGCTTGCTTGGAAAACATGCGGCCGAAGCCTGAAATGGGATTGATCTTGGAGAATTTGGGCGCTGCGGCTTCCCAGGAGAAGTAGAAACCCACCTGAACTGCGGCGGAGGCGAAGCCCACCACAAAAACGCCGGCGAGAATAGGCGCCAGGATAAAAAGAAATTCCCTGACCATCTCCCTGCCCAGAGTGTTGATTTCCTCCACGCCCCAGGCGGATACGTCCGTGGTGAAGATGTTCTCCATCAGGCTGGTGATATGATAATGCATGTACGGGCCGAACATATACATGATGCCCAGGCCGGCCATAAGAACCACAACCGAGGAAAGGTCCCGGCTTTTGGCCACTTGGCCTTTTTTTCGTGCGTCGTCCCGTTTTTTTGGGGTGGGTTGTTCTGTTTTGTCTTCGTTTGGGGAATCCGCCATGATTTATGCTCCAAATACGGTCATGATGGAATGAAGCACACGCTCCCACTCATCCAGATGGGCTTTCATGGAAGCCAGGATGAGTTGAAGCGAAACCCCGAAAAAAAACAGCCCCATACCCACGTTAATGGGAAAGGCCACAATAAGAATGTTGATTTGGGGGACGACCTTGGCCACAATGCCGAAAGCCGCATTGACCAGAAGAAGGGCCACAATGGCCGGCCCGGCTATTTGCAAAGATAGGGTGAACATGTCCGTGGACAATTTGATCATGGAAGGCATGATGCTTCTGCCCGCATATAAATGCCCCACCGGTACGATTTCAAAACTATGGGCCACAGCCCGGATAAAAATGTGGTGACCGTTAAGCACGATAAAAAGGACCAAAGTCACCCAAAAGGCGAAATTGGACAAAATGGACATCTGCCCGCCGGATACCGGGTCGAACACATTGGCGATGGCGAATCCCATCTGGTAACCCACCAGTTGCCCGCCCACCTGGACCGCTGCGAAAAAAAAGCTGACGATAAGAGATAGGGTCAGGCCCATTACCGCCTCGCACAGGATCATCACGCCCCCTTCCAAAACCGTGTCGGGAAAAGACTGGGGATTCACCTGGACGATGGGCGTCAGATACAAAGTCAGTAAAAGGGACAGCCCCGCCTTAACCGGCAAAGGGATGAGGTTGGACCCGAACACGGGAAACATGAATAATATGACGCTGACGCGGATGAGTATTAAAGCGAACACCGCCATTTCGTTCATATCCAGAAAGGGGAAGTTCATTGCAATCCCCTTTTATCTTACAAAATTAGGAATCTGGCTGATGCACATATGGGTGAAGGCCATGAGCTTCTCCAGCATCCACGGCCCGAAGAAGATGGCGCCCAGCAAAACCACCACAATCTTGGGCACAAAGGTCAGGGTGATTTCCTGAATCTGGGTGGTGGCCTGAAAGATGCTGACGGCAAGGCCGACCACCAGGCCCAGGAGCAGCAGAGGCAGGGATACCAGCAGGGTGACCTTGATTGCTTCGTGTCCAAAACTGATTACAAATTCCGGCGTCATAGTCTACCCTCCTGCAAAACTCTGGACCAAAGACCCCACAATCAGGCTCCACCCGTCCACCAGGACGAAGAGCATGAGCTTGAAGGGCAGGGAAATCATGACAGGCGGCAACATCATCATACCCATGGACAGCAGGACGCTGGCGACCACCATGTCGATAATTAAAAACGGGACGTAAATAATAAAGCCGATCATAAAGGCCGTGGTCAGTTCGCTGATCACAAAGGCCGGGATGAGGGTCCAAATGGTAACGTCTTTGGGGCTGTTGGGCTTGGCCTCTCCGGAAATCTTGACGAAAAGCGCCAGGTCCTTTTCCCGCGTGTGCCTGAACATGAACTCCCGCAAGGGGGTGACGGCTTTTTCGATGGCTTCCTGGTCGCCGATCTCCTCGTTCAAATAGGGTTGAAGGGCGTTTGTGTTGATGTCCTTCCAGACCGGCATCATAATGAATACGGTCAAAAACAGGGCCAAGCCCACCATTACCTGGTTGGGCGGCATTTGCTGGGTGCCCAGGGCGTGGCGCAGAAAGGAAAAAACCACGGCCAGCCGGGTGAACGAAGTCATGAGCATGAGAATGGCGGGCGCCAGGGTCAAAACGGTCAGCAGCGCCACAATCTGCAGCAGCACGGAAACCTGTTCCGGGCCTGTCGCCTCTTCCACGCCTATTTGCACGGAGGGCACGGCGATAGTCGCCGCCTCGGCTATTTCGGGCAGAACAACCAAACAAGCAAGGGCCGGTAACATGAGCATCCATTTTGTATTTCCGGCTTTCATACACGTTCCTCTTCGCCAACATTGATTCCATTCATGGCGTTTTCGTTTTCCGCCGAGGCGTCCGGCAGGGAGTCGAGGCTTTCCGGAAAATCCCTCCCCGCCATTTGCTCATCCAGGACGCCGGAAAATGCCTTGCCCTGTTCGGGAAACTCGGCAAGCCGGGTGATGGAATCGGCGCCTACGCCGACTAAGATCCTTCGTCCCAACACCTCCAATAAAACCACCTGCTTTTTGGGGCCCATTTGTCTGGCGCACAGGACGTCTATGGAAACGCCGTCCTTTCCCTTGATTTTGCCGGACAGGCGTTTGCTTAAAAACACCGCGCCGAACAGGGCTGCCAGCACAATGGAAAGCATGGCGACCATTTGAAGTCCTGCCATCCAAAAATTTGGGACGCTCGCCTCATTCATTGTAAAGGCCTCTTACCTCAGACTCTTGATGCGTTCCTGGGGACTGACGATGTCCGTGAGCCTTACGCCGAACTTCTCGTTGACCACGACCACTTCGCCCCTGGCGAACAATTTGCCGTTGACGAAAATCTCCATGGGCTCGCCCGCCAGTTTGGTCAACTCCACCACGGCGCCCTGCCCCAACTGCAAAAGATCCTTGATGCGCATGGAGGTTCTTCCCAACTCCACGGTGATGTCAAGGGGGATGTCCAGGATAAAATCCAGGTCGCCGTCGCCGTCAGCATCCGCGTCCCCTGCTGCGGGCAAAGCATCCGTCATATTTTCCGCAGGCAGATTCTCGTTCATTTCCTGCTGCAATGCTTCCTCTTCCATGCCTTTTCCCTTCAATGCTCAAAAATTTTTATAAACAAGAGTGAGATCCCCGGACGGGAAATCAATCCATGGTGATTCTGCCTTCCACGGCGATGGCTTTGGAGCCTTTCACAACCCCCGCCTTGCCTGCAATCTTGGGCACTCCCTGGATTTTGGCTGTCAGCGGCTCGTCCGCGAATTGATCCAGGGAGATCACGTCGCCTTTTCTCAGGCTCATGAGTCTCTCCGCCGTGATAACGGCCGTGCCCAGTTCCACGCAAATCTCCACCAACACCTCCTTCACCTGGCTTTCCACGCGCTTCCTCCAACTGGCGTCCGCTTCCAGGTTGTCGCTTTGGAAGCCGGAGTACAACTTGTCGCGAATGGGTTCCAGCATGGAATACGGGATAGCCAGGGTCATGCCGCCTTCCGTGGTTTCCAGCTCCACCTGGAAGCGAACGATGATCATGAGGTCGATGGGAAGCCCGATCACGGCGAACTGCGGGTTCATTTCCGACCGGACGTAAACGGGTTTTATGGGGTAAATGGGCGCCCAGGCGTCATCGAAATCCTTGAGGAATATCCCGACCACCTTGCGGATGATCTGGTTTTCTATCCGGGTGAAATCCCGGCCCTCGACCTTGAGGGCGCCGCCGGGGGTGCCGCCGAAATAATACTCGATAAGCTGGAACACCAGGGGCGTGTCCACGACCAAAAGGGCGTGGCCGCGCAAAGGCTCCATTTTAAACATATGGATGTTTGCAGGAACCGGAATGGAGCTTTGAAATTCGGAAAACTTGATCATATTGGTGTCCCGCACGGAGATGTCGGCCGCGCCCCGCATGGTGGCGGACAGGCTGGATGAGAACATGCGGGCCAGGCGCTTGTTCACCACTTCCAGGGTGGGCATGCGCCCCCGGATGACCCGGTCCTGGTTGGCGAAGTCGTATAGCGCGACCCCGTCCTCGCTCACCTCCTCTTCCGGCTCGGTTTCGATTTCACCCGATGAAATGCCTTGGAGTAAGCTGTCAACTTCATCTTGAGATAAGATATCGCCCATCTGGTTCAGCCTTCTCTTTCTTTATTGCACAACAAACTCGGTAAAAAACACGTTGGACACCCTGCCGGATGACAGCACCTGGTTCACCCGGGCCATCAACTCCTCTTTAAGTTGCAGCTTGCCTTCCAACCTGCTTATTTCAGCAAAGGATTTGGCGCTCAGCAAAATCAGGATGACGTCCCGAATCTGGGCCTTGCGCGTGGTAAATTCCGCTTTCACGGCTTCCGTGGGAACCTCAAAGTTGATTTTCGCCTTCAAGTAGCGCTTTCCTTCACGGTCCCTGAGGTTGACGATGAAGGAATCCATTTCAACCATAATGCCGGGCGCTCCGGCGTTGGGATTGCCAGCCGGCGCCGGGGCGGGCGCCGCCGGAACATTGGCGGCCGGCTGAGCGTCGCCGCCGCCGGACATGAGCAAAAAGCCTATAAAGCCCCCGGCCCCAAGAACCACCACGATCAAGGCGATGAGAATCCACTTTAATCCGCCCCCGCCTTTGCCTTCTGCTTGCGCATCGTCTGCCATTTCCTTGAATGCCTCCTATTTGGTAATCACTATTTCAACCCGGCGGTTTTTGTCCCGCCCCGCCTGCGTCTTGTTGGACGCTATGGGCTTGGTGTTTCCCATGCCTCCCACCCCCAATCTGTCCTCACTCAGTTCGTGCTCCGTGGTAAAATAATAAAGCACGTTCAGGGCCCGGGAGAGACTCAGGTCCCAATTGGAATCATACTGCACGCTGTGCATGGGCGTGCTGTCCGAATGTCCGATTATCAGCACCCTGCCGGAAACCGCTTTAAGCACCTGGGCCAATACATCCAGCAATGGGTACATTTCAGGCCGTATCCGGGAACTCCCCGGATCGAACATGACAGTCTCGTCGAAGGTCAGGACGACCCCCCGTTCGTCCTCGTTCACGTAAATCTGGTCCGTGTACTTTTCCGTCAATTGTTTGACAACATCTCGCGACCTGACTGTCAACCTTTTGAGAATCGCCTCGGGCTCTTTGATGTAGTCGGAGTTGTCCAGAATCTCGGTCAGGGTGGTCAGCATGTCCACATTGTCCGGGCTCATGCCGTCCAAGGGGCCCGGCGTCATGTCCGCGTCCCCCTGCATGGGGGAGACCTTGCCGTAGGGGGAAAAATCCAAGGGCCCGCTGGCGCCTGCGAACAGGGTGAACATGGTCTGGAGCGCCTTGGTGTCCATGGAGGACATGGTGAGCAGGAGCACAAAAAAGGTCATGAGCAGAGTCACCAGGTCGGCAAAGGTCACCATCCACATGGTGGTGTCGGGGGATTCGATTTCTTTTGGTTGTTTTCCCATACCCTGCTCTTCCTAATCCAGCACGCTGAATACGAATTTCTTAAATACAAACAGCCCGGATGACTTGTTTTTGTATATTCGTTGGAGCTTGTAATTCGCCCTTTTATCCATGAGAATTTCCACCCGGTTATTTAAGGCCCTCGTCTGGGGAGTGTCGTTGCTGGCCACAGGCTGGCTGGGACCGCAGCCGTAAACGTCAATGCGTTTAGGGTATTTGTTGGGAAGATTAACAGGCGCAACGCCTCCGTTAGCCTCCCTTTCCCTGGCGGCAAGCTGCTCCAGATATTGGTCGTAGAAAAACCGATAAACCGCCATGGCCCGGCGGGCGGATAGTTCCCAGTTTGATTGCACGCCTTTTTCTTCAGGCGGCCTGTCGTCCGTATGGCCGGTGATGACCACGGGAAAATTGTCTGCATTGACGATTTCCGCCAGCCTGGTGAGAAAGGCCTTCGCCGATGGCTTAATGCTGGAGGCGCCGTCTTCAAAAAGGAGCTGGTCCCGGATGCTGATGAGCGATCCGTTGCCTGTTGACCGGATGTCCACCTGATTGGAGGACTCGCCGCTCAGGCCCACAAAATCCGGCAGGGATTCATCTTCAGCATCCATCAAGGGATGGATGGGCGGTTTGAGGGACCGGCCCTTGCCTTCCGCATCCATGGGGGAAAGTCCGCCCGGCAATATGCCGAAGCTGCCAATGAGAGACCCCAAAGCCTCGCGCTTGGCCTGTTCGTCCACCACGGCGATGGAATTCAGCACGATGAAAAAGGCCAACAGAATAATAAACAGAGATACGTTCATGGTTCGGTTGCCATTTTCTGCGCTACGATCTTGCGGTTCCGGCGGTCTTTCTTTGGGCATGGCTTAATCCTCGGCAAGCTCCCGCTGTTTGGGCGGCAGGAAGCAGGCCAATTTTTGCTCGACAATACGCGGGTTCTCCCCTGAAGACAGGGAAAGGACCCCCTCCACCACCAACTCGCGCACCTCCATTTCCTGGGAGGAGCGCATCTTGAGCTTACCCGCGACCGGCATGCATATAATATTGGCCAAAATGGCCCCGTAAAAGGTGGTGAGCAGAGCCACGGCCATGGCCGGACCGATGCTGCTTGGGTCCTCCATGGACTGGAGCATCTGCACCAGCCCGATGAGCGTGCCCACCATGCCCAAAGCCGGAGCAAACGTGCCGATGGTGGTGAAAATGTCGGCGCCCAGCTTATGCCGGTTCATGGTGTAGTTGATTTCCGTTTCCATAATCTCGCGGATGGCGTTGGGCTCCAAGCCGTCAATGGCCAGTTGGATGCCCTTTTTCATGAATTCATCCTCCAACTCCTTAATATCCCCTTCCAGGGACAGGATGCCCTCGCGACGGGCCTTTTGGGCGAAATCCATGAACTTGGCGATAGTGTCCTTGGCGGAAGCCTCTTTGGCGAAAACCGTTTTCATGGCCACGCCCACGATGCCCAATATCTCTTTAAGAGGATAGTTGATCATGGTGGCGCCCATGGTTCCGCCGACAACGATAATCAGCGAGGGCACGTTTATGAAGGCTCCAAGACCGCTTGGTCCGATAGCAAGGACGACCAGGACGAAAGATCCGACCACGCCTAAAATTGTTGCAATATCCATTTACCAATCTCCATATGATGCCAAGTTGCCTGGCCAATACATTAGGCAACCTTCGTGCCAAAAGGCTTGGAGAGGTTGGGCAAAGGAGGTAAACAGGGTCTTTTATACTGATTTTATGGGAAAAATTTAAAAACCGGAGGGCTCAGGCAGCCAAAACAAGCCGCCGTGTCGTATAAGAAGAAGCAAAAGTTCAATTTAGGCCTGGAAAAAACGTCATGGGCTTGACAGAGTTGACCGGAGGATTGTGGAAAACACAGGGGGAAAGGGCGCAACCCCTCTCCCCCTGCCTTCCCGGGAATGGCAGGAGACATTTTAAAACGAGGAATTTTAATATGGGTCTCATCCCGCCAGTCGCAAACAACATCCGCAGCCGGATGCTTAGGAAGCTATATTAGCGTTTCAAGTTGATCACCTCTTGCAAGAGTTGGTCCGTTACCGTGATCACCTTGGAATTCGCCTGGTAGCCGCGCTGTGTGGTGATCATTTTAACAAATTCGTTGGCCAGGTCAACATTACTTTGCTCTAAGGAGTTGGAGGTAATGGTTCCCAAACCGTTGGTGCCGGGTTTATTGGTGATGGCGTCGCCGGAATTCCTGGTGGCCGCGAACATGTTCTGCCCCATTTTCTGCAGTCCCTGGACGTTGTTGAACTTGGCCAGGGCGATGCGGAACAGGGGTTTGATCTGGCCGTTGGAGTAGCTGCCGGTGATGACGCCGTCGCTGCTCACGCTGATGCCGTCAAGATCGCCCACGCCGTAGCCGGTGGTGGCCTGGTAGGTGGTGTTGCCGGCGGAAGCGTACTGGGTGGTGGACAGGGATTCCTGGACCCAGGCGGTTCCGTCGTAGGCCATGCCCAGGTTCAACTCCATGGGGGAGGTCAGGTCTTCGGCAAAGGACGGATTGATGTAAAAATAACCGTCCGAGCTGATATGGCTGGAGTTGTCCGGATTTAGGGCGGTCCAGTTATCGGCGTTGTCAATGGACCAATCGGTTCCGTCGCTGTTGAACTCCCACATTTCCACATTGGAAACCTCGCCGTCGGAAGTGAAGGTGAGCACGCCCCTGGCCAGAAGGCCTGCACCGTTGTCTATGGTGGTGTCAATGTCCGGCAGGCCGGTTGTTCCGCCGCCCCTTTCGTCTTCGTCGGGCGCCACGGTCACGATGAATTCGTATTCCCCTTCATTATCGCCCTTGTCGTAATAGACGGTCAGGTCATGGGTGTTGCCCAGGGAGTCGTATACCTTCAGGATGGCTTGATACTCATAGGCGCCGTCTCCCAGGGGCGGCGTTGCGGTTCCGTCCCAGGTTTGGGCCAGCATGCCGTTGGGCGGATAGATGTCAAAGGAGCCGGTTGCATCGGCTGTCATGCCGCCGCCCGCCACGGTTCCGGAGATGTCTGTAGTGCCGTTGCCGTCCAGGTCCACTTCAAAGCTGTTGGCGTTGCCGGAAACGCTCGCGGAAGGATAGTTTGCCAATCCGTTTGTAATGGACCAGGTTGCCGTGGCGTTGGTCCAGGATACTTCAAAACCGGAGGCCATGGCCAGGATGGCCTCGGAGTCGCTGACGGTTACCATGATGTTGTTGTTCACGGCGTCGCCGCCCTGGGTGACCACGCCCAGTGCGCCGGGGGCCTCGATGTCAAAAGACCCGGCTCCGTCGGCGGTCAGACTGCCGCCCGTACGCCCGGTGATGTCCGCGGTTCCGTCGTTATCCAGGTCAATGGTGAACCCGGCGGCGTCCCCGGAAATGACTGCAGCGGGATACTCCGTGGCCCCATGGGTGATGGACCATGCGCCGGCGCCGCTGTTCCACGCCACTGCAAACTGGCTGACGTCGGTGTTGACGGCGGTCTGGTTGTTCAGGGTCAAATAAATGGGGTGGTTGACCGCATCGCCGCTCAGGGAGACGGTTCCCAGGGAGGCGGTTTTCACGTCCGCGTCCAGGGAGTTGTCCTCGCCGTCGGAATCCAGGTTGGTGATGAGCGTGACCTTGTCGGTGGCTTCCGGCGGAGAGGTGAAGGAATTCAGGATGATATCTCCGATAGACCCTTCTTCGTTACCTTTTTGATCCAGGGTCCAGCCCCGGACCAGATACCCGGAAGGATTCACGAAATTACCGTCTTCGTCAAAGCGAAATTCTCCGGCCCTGGTGAAGTATTCCAGGTTGACGTTTTCCGGGTCCCGGACCACGAAAAAACCTTCGCCCCCGATGGCCAGGTCCGTGGCGGAGTCCGTGGATTCCAACGAGCCCTGGGAAAAAATGCCTGTAATGTCGCCCATGGCGGCGCCGCGACCCAACTGTCCGGTTCCGGACTGGGTGCTGACGGTTTGAGCCAGAACGTCCTGGAATGTCACCCGGCTGGACTTGAAACCGACGGTGCTTACGTTAGCGATGTTATCGCCGATAACGGTCATGGAATTGCCCAGGGTGTTCATTCCGCTGATACCCGAAAAAAGTGCGCTTGATAAAGACATGTTACGCCTCCTTAATGTTGCCTGAAACGGCTATTTGTTTAAACTGTGCGTTCAAAGTTGGTTATTTGCGAAACATTTTAACTTTCAGAGTCGGTTGCGGTTTCAGGCATATGAACCTCGAGGATGCTGCCCGCAGATACCATTTGATCCCCTAAGAGCAGATAGGGGGCTCCGTATTCATAGGTGATTCCGGTTACTTCTCCCGACACCACGGTGTATGTGGAAACGGGAAGCCCGGAACTGTCCTTGGCCGATACTTCGTAGGAATAGGAGCCGTCTTCCACGGAAACGCCCGAGTCGTCCCGTCCGTCCCATCCCACGGAGTAGGTCCCGGCTTCCAGGGAGCCGGCGTTGATGGTCTTGACCTCAATCCCGTAGGAGTCGAATATACTGATGGACACCGCGGCGTCTTCTTCAATGGTGAAGTTGGCGGAGGAAGACAGGCCGCCGTTGACTGTGAGGGAATCGTCCTCCGCCACAATGACCTTGCCAAGCAGATAGCCCACATCTCCGGTCCCGTTATTGGACTGGATGGACAGCATTTCCTCCAGGGAGTCGCCGATCCCGAACAATTGCTCCAGGCTGGAGAACTGAGCCAGTTGGGCCGTAAAGTCCGTGCCTTCCATGGGATTCAGGGGATCCTGGTTTTTCAGCTGGGCGATGAGAAGCTGGAGAAAATCCTCCTGCCCCAGGCTGGTCCCTGTGCTCTCCGTGGTGGGGTTGCTGTAAGCCCCGGCGCCTACCGACCATGTGTTGATTGATGTTGTCATGTTGATTCTCCTAAAATTTAAGCCACGACGTTCAGGCCGGATTCCGTCTCATATTTGGGCGGATTCATTCCAACGAATCCCTCCGGGGTTTCCTGTCCCCCCTTGAATGAAGACCCTCTGTTCCCCGCCTGGCGCCCCTGGCCTTGCCCTTGCTGCTGCTGAGCCAGATTTTGCTCCGGGTTCTGCCTGACATTGACTTCGATCTTATCCACAACAATCCCCTGGTCGGCTAGCGCGTTCTTCAATTCCGACACATGGGATATGAGTATTTCCTTGACCGCCTCGGTCTCCGCGCTCATGCCGATGGACAGGACGTTTTTCTTCAGGTTAAGGTTCACGTCCACCTTGCCCAGTTGCTGAGGATGGAGTTGGAGCCGGATTCTATTATCTCGCCGGTTCAGGGCCTGAACCACCTGCGAGCCCAACTGCTGCGCCATTTGACCCTCATAAGGCCTCAGCACAGGCCTTTGAGGGGCGGCTTCGCTGGTGCGGGAGGCTTGCGCCGGCTCCTGCAGAAAGGACTGAGACGCGGCTTGCGCTTCATTGGTTTGAGAAGCGGCAGAGCCCTTGCCTGCTACAGCCTGGGTCTCAGCCGCGTCGACGCCTTTGTCTGAAGCGGCCAGTTTAGCGAAAGTGCGGATTTCTCCGCCCGGCGCTTCTTCCCTGGCTTGCGCGGAGACTCCGGCGTCGTTTTTGCGGGCTGCGGCATGTTGCAGGGCGTCCCCGAATTCCGATTCCGGATCTACGGCGGCGTCGCCCTGTGCGTTTACTTGAATTGGTTGACCGGCCTCGCCGGTTTTTTGGCCCTGGCTTTGGGCGCCGGCCGTATGATTCGCCTGGACGCCGTCCTTAGTCCTGGCTTCCCTGACAGCCTGGGATGCGCCCAGATCCGCCCTCAGGCCTGCGGCGGTTTTGACCGCCGTCTGCGCCTGCTCGACTTCGTCTGCGTTTGCATTGGCAGGCGCCTGGACGTATACGTCATTGCTGCGGACCTGAACCCTCTGGCCGTCACGGTTTTCCACCGCTACGTTTTCGACGGTTTTTACCTGGGCCGGGCCGGTCTGGGATGCCCCGGATGAGGCCAGTCCCTGGTTATGCACCCTGTCCGCACCGCGAACGATCACTTCGGGTTCGTCCTGAGCCGTTCCGGCGTTTTTTTGCGCCTGCTGAACGCCCTGCATAGGACCCGGGGCCTCCTTGGGCACTTCCTTGGGGGCTTCCGTACTTTTCAAAGCGCCGAGAGCGGCGGATTGCCCGGCCTTTTCTGTATCCGCTGTCGCACTCACGCGGGCTGCGGAAGATTGGCCCGCCTTTTCTGCATCCGCTGTCGCACCCAAGCGGGCTGCGGAAGATTGTCCCGCCTTTTCTGCATCCGCTGTCGCACTCACGCGGGCTGCGGAATATTGTCCCGCCTTTTCTGCATCCGCTGTCGCACCCAAGCGGGCTGCGGAAGATTGGCCCGCCTTTTCTGCATCCGCTGTCGCACCCAAGCGGGCTATGGATTCCGCCTGAACCTGAGCGCCTTTGGCTTGCCGGACGGAATCCGCTTGCTCACCGCCCCTGACCGCAATTTTGGCTTCATCGGCGGTTAGCGTCTCTTCCGGCGCATCCTGGGCGGCGTTGACCTGAGGCGCCTTGACGTCAATACGAACGTCCCGGCGGCTGTTTTCCGCAGCACTCACCTGGGGATTCCCGCCTGACTTGTCGCCTAGGGAGATGACAGGCTCGTCGCTATCCTGAATGGTCACAGCCGTCCCTTTGTCCGCCTTGGAGGCGCTTTGCTCCACTTGTGCGGCGACGGGTTCGGAAGATTTTTCCTTAGGCAGATAAACCGCGGCGGTTGCAGCCTTGTTTTCGGCTTTGCCGTTCATGACCTCCCCAAAAGGAAGTTTATTCTCCCCATCGTCCCGCCCCGTAAATCCAAAGGCTTGGCTCTTGGCCTTCACCCTGGATACAACCGCGTCAGGATCCTGGACGCCGGTTTGAATGGAAGCGTTTACGATGGTTTCGGAGTCGATTCCCATTTTGACTGCAATATTTTTGATCACTTGAATCACGGGGACGGGATCCACGCCCCGGGAGGGAAAACGATTCTGGGAAAGGGCCTGATTAAACTCATGGACGTTGGCCCCCATATCTTCCAGAGCCTTGGCGACATACTGAGCGGCCTCTTCGGAAAGGAAGCCGTTGCGGGTGTTTTGCAGCACTTGCATGACTCCCACGAACTTCCGGGAAAGCTCGGCGCTCTTATACGCCGTGTCAATCCTGGTTCCCGCTTCCTCAATGGCCGCCAGCAAAACGCTTTGGGCGACGCGCTCCATGCTCTTGGTCAGTTTGGCGGGATCCACTTCCCCTTCCGCGATTTTGGCTTCCGCAATGAGATCGTCCACCAAGGTGGCGTCAGCGCCGGATTGCTTGAGGACTGCGGCCAGATCCTTGGCCGCGGCCTCGGGCAGGGTTTTTCCGTTATTGGCCAATCCCTGGAGCAGATCACGCAATTCCACCAGGGTTTGAGGCACGGATTTTTTCTCCGCATACAACGCAGTCTGAACGCCGTCCTCGCCGTCCGCCTCCAGGCTTTGGCTCAAAAGCGCGGCCAGGGTTTCCAGTTCGTCGGAGCCCTTGAGGGACAATCCCTCCATAGCTTCCTCCACGTCCATGGAGGCGAAAACCTGGGAAAAATCCGTAACGGTCAGTTCGTTTTTGGTAAGCTCGCCGTTGGCGGCCATTTCCCGAATCAAACGTTCAAAGGCGGGAACGCTCTCCCGGGGAAGGCTTTCCTTGAATTTTTCGGCGGGGCCCAGATTGTTCACCAAAATCCGGCCCTTGCCTTCGCCGGCCGAAGATATTTGAGAGGCCAGGCGTCCGGCTTCGGCGGAGTCCACGCCCATCCTGCGGAGAGCCATTTCCACGTACACGACCGGAACGCCTTCAAAATCCTCTTCATCGATGAACTTGAGCTTGCTTTCCATGAGCTTAGCCAAGGGAATCAGGCCTTCACCGTCCTCATCCTCCACCACGGCGTTATCCACGACGCCTTTCAGGTGGCTTAAAAGCCTCTCCCTGGTAATTTTTGGCAGCCCGGACACGTCTTCAGAAGAGTTGGCTTGCAGAACGCTCAGGAGTTCCTTCAAAGTTGCAGGAGCTTTCGCCGGTTCGCTGATTTCAATCCCCGCGGCGTTCAGCGCTTCCATGATCTCCAGGGCGGTTTCCAATCCCGCTCCCTGGCTCTGCTCTTCGTCGCCCACAACCTGCTTGAGGTTCTGGACCAGCATTTTCATGGAGATCTTGCCGTCCGCAGTCAAAGAATCGTTGATCACAGCCTGGCTTTGCTCCGCATCCAAACCGGCGAGAAACAGCGCTTTTTCCAAGTGGGGGATGGCGCTCACTTCCAGGGTCCGGCTTTGCTGCAAAATGGCCTCTTCGGGTACAAACTGGGATACCCGGGAGAACAATTCGGAGGCCGTCATGCCGGCCCCGTCTTCCCCGAATCCAGCCATGATCTCTTCTACCTGCTCAGGGGAGTAGCCGTCCAGAAGAAGAAGCGCACGCACGTGGTTTTCGGCTTCAGGCTCTATGGTTATTTCCTGCAGGGCGGCCCCGGAGCGAAGCAGCCTGCTTTTTAACTGATCCACATTGCTTGCGGCCTGCTCGGGCGCTTTGGTTACGCCGGTCGTTACGGCGTCTACGGAAGAGCCTGCTTTTGTAAGCAGCGAAGAAAACAGGTTCCGTCCAACGGAGTCCCCTTGCCGGGTTATCCCCGCCTTTCTGGAAACGATTCCGTCTAAAAACCCGTTAGCTGCCAGCATTTGCGTTATCATTGCATCTCCCTTCGTGGTCAAAACCATCCTTCGGTTGTTTTGTTCCCGCCGGCGCGCTTGGCGCCGGAGATGACCGCCTAAAACGCAACCCCTGTGCCAAAATTTCAGACCGAGACAAAAATCTATTAATTACAGAGGTTTAAAAAGTTTGTATTCATGGAAAGATTGGCTAAAGCGGCAATTTGGGCATGCAGGTTTTTCCCTAATTGCAGGCAAGAGGGAAAATTTTGCCGACAGGATTTGAAACAGGAAAAAGTTGGCCTCCTGATAAAAGGCCCTACCACAAGAGGTGAATCATGGATGCAGCCAGAAGAAGGATAAAGGCATGCTTCTGATGCTTACGGAACCAGGGGAATCTGGTCAGGCGCACCCCGATCTGGCCGCCTAAAACAACCCCGCTGCAGGTGGCGAAAAGAAGGGAGGTTCCTTGGGGCCAGGCGCGATAGTCCAGCCATACGCTGATGCAGACCAGAAGCAAATAAAAAAGGATTGTGATGAACATGATAAAAAGGCCTGTGGCCACGGCCTTCCATGTGGGCAGGTTGAGTTTCTGCTCCATATGGGGGATGATCCAGTCCGTGTTTCCAATGCTTAACAGGCCTGTGAAAAAGGAGGAGGCCGCGACCAAAGGCCAGCTTTTCATCAAGAAGGGGCTTTGTTCGGGCGACCGCAACGATTTCTTTTCCTCGGGCTCGTTCAGGGATTGAATCATTTGCATCAGAAGGTAGCCTGCCACCAATAGAAAAATATACAGCAAAACGCGTTCGTACTCCTGGGGAATGAAATACCCGGCTATATATCCTATGGTCACCCCAATCAAAGCCATGGGGATGAACCGGGCTGCAATTTTAAGGTCTACTTTTCCGCTTATAAGGTAGCTTAAGGACCCGGCGCCTTTTCCGGCTATCTGGGTGAATATGGAGATGGAAACCGCCTCGCTGGGCCGGATGTGAAGCACGGTCAGGACCGGAATCCAAAGCATGCCCGCCCCCAGGCCGGTGAACATCACCATGGTTCCCACGACGACTCCCAGCAAATGAACCAGAATGAATTCCGTAAAGCCCAAGGGAATCCGCCCGCCCAAATACGGCGACAACACGGCAATATAAACTCCATCCAAAGCCAGCCAGAACAGCATGAACCTGGGGAGCCTCAATAGATATGCGCCGATTTTCATGATTCGCCGCTCCCCCCGCCGGCCAAATCGCCCTCATGCAAGCTCATTCGGTAGCGCCTGAAAACAAAAACCAGAGTCGCCGTAAAGGCGGTGAGGCGAACCAGGTGCCAGATCCACCACATTCCGTTCCAGGGGCTGGAAAAGGGAAAGATCACCTCGGCGATTCCGAACAAACAGGAAAGATAGACGAATAACAGGTCCCTCTTTGCTCCGCTTTGCCGATAAATTTTATAAAATTTCGCCATGGAGAGAAAAAACAAAAAGCTGGCGGTCAGGTTGATCAACACGGCGATCACGGTGAAGCCTTCGTCGTACAAGGGCAGAATCCTGGGCACGTCGCCAGGAAACAGCAGAGCGCGCAAGCCAACAGAGGCGGATAATATGGCGAAGCCGAAATAAATGAATCGCAGTTCAAAGAGGTTTCTCATGCGCCGCCCGTGGGTAAACCAGACAGAGGCGAAAAAAAATCCGCCGAACAGGCTTCCCACGCTGTGCAGAAAAATGAAAGAGTCGCCCGGCTTGCTGACTGCGTGAGAGATGTCCAGGATTCCCATAGCTGCGAAGCCCGTGGCCAGCATGATCAACTGGGCGTTCAGGCTTGCCTGGGATTCCAGATAGAGCATCAATGAAATCAGGCAGATCGTAATTGCGCCAAAAGTCTCGATGGTGGAGTGCAATTGAATGTGCTCAAAATGCAGGGCGTACAGCCTGTCGAAGAATAAGATGACGGGAATGGCGATGAGCAAAATTCCGGCGATCCAAATTTTTACCGGGGAGATTGAAGACATAAATTTATGGTTCCAGTTGATATACTTTGGTTAATATATTGGTTTTAATAAATAAAACACCCACAGCCCGCGAGCTGAAACCTGTATTATCAATATTCAATTACCGTGCCAGCCGATTTTTCCAAGCAGGGTGAATGGAAACGAAAATCAATCCGTTTTTCCGGAACGGATACTTTATAATATGCGTTTGTTGGAAATGGGACGGCTTCTGAAGCAAAAGACCAGGCGCTCATCATCGAATCGTTGGGCGCAAAAAAAACGAGGCGCCCATTGTTCCTGGAGCGCCTCGCATATTCCATCTTCCGACGTGGATCTCAGTCAGGCGGAATTCTTTTTCACCAGTTTGTTAACGCTTACCGGTTGCGACCAGCATGGAAACGTCGGTCGCATCATCGCTTTCCACGGCAACGACATACACGGAAAAGCTGTCAGCGCTGTCAAAAAGAATTCTCATGTCATGATAAACGGCTGATTGGGCGGGCTTTGACACCGGAGCGCCGCTCAGAGCAAATTCGTTGGCCCCGCCGGTAAGAGTAAAGGTCTCGCCTAAATATTCGACCTGGATGCTGGTTGCGCTGATCTTAGAGATTGATACAGCTCCGCTCGTGCTGGCAAACTGGTCACTGGTGTTGCCCAGGTTGGGATCGTAAAGGCCGGTATAGGTCCAGTCTCCCGCGGCATCGTCGGTTGTTACCGCGTCTGCGCTGATTCTATCCAATCCCACATCGAAGGAAATGTCCGTCGAATCATCGGCTTCCTGGCCTACAAAGCAGGACGCCAAAGCGCCCCCATCGCTGACAATAACAAAATCCAGGACGTTGAAGTCGCCCTGAGGCGCCGGCGGATTGACCAGCCTGGCGATCCCGCCCTTTGCAGACATGGACAGGTTCAAGCCGGACACGGACGCTGTATAGGATTGAGCGCTGTTTTTGGTGATGGTCATGGAGACGCTGTCAGCCCCCAAAGTAACGCCGTCGCTGATGTTGGGGTCCCCTACCGTGTCAAATGTTAAGGAGCCCGCGAAGTCCACGGCGTTGGAAACAGTGGGATTCGTCCCATTTACAAATTCTTCCACATCTAAAAAAGTGTCGTTATCGCCGTCCGCGCCGCCGGTGTGGGAGAGGTCGCCGAAATAGCCTATTTCCCAACTGTCCCGCATGCCGTCCATGTCGGAGTCGGATTCGGTGTCTTTGCTTCCAAGTCCGATGTATATGGATACGTCCGACGCATCATCCAACTCCGTGGCAACGGAATATACGGATACCCCTCCGTTTTCGTAGCGAATTTTTATATCCTGATAAATCGCTTGATGAGTGTAACTGGCCTGTGGCGGATCGGCCAACTGCAGCTCGCCGCCGGAAACATTGAGTTTAAACAGTTCGCGCTCCAAGGCGAGTTGGAGGTGTCCCTCGTTGTCCTGATATATGACCGCACTGTGATCCAGAGCCGAAAACCCATCGCTGGCGTCTCTCAAATTGGGGTCGTACTGGCCTTCTATCGTCCAGGTTCCAATAAAGTCTGTAACGGGGACGCTTGGGGCGTCATCATCCCCGGCGCTGACTTTAAAGGAGACGTCCAAGGCATCGTATAACTCCTGCCCCACAAAGGCATAAGCCCTGTTGACCCCGTTTGAAAGGGCGATAAATTCCAGGACGTTTTGATCGTCCATGACATAAGGGGAGGATTCCAGGCGGGCGACGTTACCGGAAAAAACGAGGGGGACGTCAAAACTGCCCCCAGCGCCTGAAATGCTGGAGAGCAAACGGTTTCCCCCCGTCCTATGAAAATAAACGTCGACTTCCTCTGTTTCCAGCGTAACGCCATCCTGGATGTTCGGATCGCCGGCCGTATAAACATCGTACATCCCCTGGAAATTATCAGAAGAAACAATCCCATGAACGCTCCGAAGGATGTACAAGGCGTCAAAAAGGTCGAACTTGCCATCGCCGTTCGTGTCTGCGGCCGGGTCGCTTATGTCGTTTACCAACTCGGTCGGGGAAAGGCCGCCAAGGAGCTGCAGCGCAAGATTGGCGTCTTCGGCCTGAACCAGGCCGTTGTCGTCAAGATCCCCCAAAGGAGTGTAGGCCACAATTTCATCGGCAAACTTTATCCAGTCCACTTCCGCAAAAAAATCTCCCGGAGAGAGACTGCCCGTATTGTAGGCGATAAGCACTACGGCATCCGAAACAAAAGCGTTATTGTAGGTTCCCAAAACAGCCCAGGCGTCCCCGGCGCTATAGTAGGTCGTTATCGTAGAACCTTTTCTGGTTATACGCATAGCTCCGGCGGAATTGTTGGCCAAGACGCCTGAATGTCCAACGCCTGTCCCGTTAATCGATCCACCGGTTTGATAGCTGTGCTGCGGGCCGTCATAGCCAAGCACCCCACCTTGTCCACGGTATATCCAAAGATAACTGCTTCCGTCCCTTGAAGGGCTGACCTGGAGTGTGACGTGGGGATAGCCGTTTTCCTCGTCCGGGGTAAAACTCATGTTTTGATACCGGCAAACAAAATCAAAGTCACCGGCAAAAGTCTGTTTGGAGCTCAGCCACCCATTGCCTCCCTGGACGTAGTTGCTTATGACCAGGACGCCGTTGCTCTGAGCAGCGGTCGGAGGGTCATATTCGCCTCTCCAAAGGTCATCGCTGACGGCCGAACCGTTAAAATCATCGTAAACGGTGTAGCCGTCATTTGCAAAGGAACTATCTGTAATACATAGAAAAAAACAAAGTACAAATAAGATAAGCGTGTTTGGGCGGACTCCGTGTTTCATCAAAATCTTCCTTTTTGAATACAGGATGAGTTGTAAACAGGCAGGCATTACGAAGGCAATGGGCATTGGACTTGATAAGAACTGCCTCTATTTATAAAGTGGAAATTGGGGGTTGGTTAAAGCCAAAGCCCCGTACTGGGTATACAGATGACATGCCCGTAATGTCAAGCGGCGGCGCTTCAACGATTTTAATCATTAAATAATCAATAATTTTCCTGATATAAATGAATTAAAAGTTTGATTTATGGAATTAATCCTCATTTTATCATTCGAAAAAAAATGACGTTTTCAACAGGTGGTAAAGGATTTTCCGCTCCACGTTTTAAAAATAACAGCCAGATTTGAATCAAGAAACTACGCGGCTTTTTCCACTTGCCCGGCTGTCTGCTCCAACTTCTTCATGAGAGCCTGCATGCGAGGCTGAAAAAACCAGATTCCATAGGCAAAGTAGTAGATATGAAAAAACACGCCCATGGTTTCAATGAATACACCCTTTCCTTCCCGTTCAAAATAAATGAACTCCCTGGAGACGACATACATCAGCCAGGCTGCAACCAATGCGTGCATGGCCGCCAGATAGATAAAAAACTTCCCGGAAAAGGGCGCCAAGGCCAAAGCAAGCATCCATAAAATGCAGGAAACCATGTCCCATAGGCAAAGCTGCTTCAGTCTGGTTCGAAAATTTACAGCTCTTTCCGAGTCGTCTTGATGCAAATTAATTCCGATGGCGTAAATCCAGGCCACCACAATTCCGTTGCAGGCAAATACGCATAGAGCGCTTAATAGGGCCATCAAAAGCATCAGACCGGTTACGGCCCATCCAGGCCAGGATCCTTCCAAATGCGTTTGTATTCCGCTAAGAGACATCAGCAGCGCTGCAGCAACAATAGCCGGGAGGCATGTTATCGCCATTATTTTTGCGGCATGGGCCTTGATAAAAAAATCCAATTTGATGGGAAGGCGCATTTGCAGTCCTTTGGAAAAAGATAAAAGACTCATCTTGTATTTAGACAAAAAAAGCCCTAAAATTTGGCAAGCATGCTGATATATAGCACGATTTTCAGAGGCTTCAAGTTTTTTTTGAAATATTCGTTTGCAAAAAACGGCCGCCGCATTGGCTAGTGCGACGGCCTCTGTTATTTGGACAAATATGGCGGGAATCAATTGGGCGCAGGCGTGCTTTGCCTAAAATCCTGAACGCTCTTTCCAAACGATCCTGTATAGGAGGCTCTGGGGCGAAAGATGCGATTGTTGTCCAGATATTCCAGGATGCGGGAGGTCCACCCCGCCACGCGGCTGACTGCGAAAAGAGGCGTAAACATATACGAAGGCACGCCCATGGCGTGGTAAACCAGGCCGGAATAGAAATCCACGTTGGGAAAAAGATTCTTTTTCTCCCCCAGATCCTGAGATGCCTGTTTTTCCAGCGCCTTGGCGGTTTCCATCAAAGGCTGGACCCCGCTGTTTTCCTTTGCGAGAAATTCGGCCATGGGACCTAAGATTCTGGCCCGGGGATCGTAGGTTTTGTAAACCCTGTGGCCGATGCCCATGATTTTCCGTTTTTCCGACACCGCTTTTTTGTACCATGCATTCACATTTTCAGAACCGCCGATTTCCTGCAGCATCAACAAGGCCTGCTCGTTGGCGCCGCCGTGCAAGGGGCCGCTCAAGTCGGCCACGCCTGCGTCCACGGCGAAATAAATATCTGAAAGGGTGGACGCCACCACCATGGAGGCGAAGGTGCTGGCGTTCATTCCGTGATCCGCATGCAGGATCAAACTCACATCCATGATGCGCTCCTCCACGGGAGTGGGCTTCCGGCCTGTCATCATGTACAAAAGGTTGCCGGCATGGCTGAGACTGGGGTCAGGCTCCAAGGGCAGATGGCCGGAACGAATTCTGGCCACGGTGGCGGCGATGGCGGCGAGCCCGGCGATCAGGTGGTAGCAGGACTCCACGTCCTCGGAGCCCAAAAGTGTGGTCTCCACGCCCTGGAGCTTTTGGTAGGATTGATTAGGGAACACGTAAGTCGCGGTTTTCTCTCCCATGGGAATTGTTTCCATGGCGATGGAATCGTCGTCTGAAGAAACCGCTTCAGGAAATGTGGAGATGCCCTTGTCCTTATCCCGATAAGTTTGTTTTTGCCTGAGCAGCCCCACCCCGAATCGCAGGGCGGCCATGGGATGCATGTCCTCTATGGGAAAGCTCATAAGCAGCCGCTGGGTATCGCGAATGTCTTTATAATCCAGGAATTTCTTTTTGAATAAATGCAACTCTTGCGGGTTGGGCAGCTCCCCGTGGAGAAGCAGGTACGCGGTTTCTTCATATGTGCAGTTGGCCGCAAGGTCGAAAATGTCGTACCCCCTGTATACCAGCCAGCCTTTTGCGCCGTTGACGTAGCCTACATTGGTTTCGCAAGCGATGGCGCCTTCCAAGCCCGGGCCAAGCGTCGCCTGGATAGGCCACTCCAGCTTTTGAGGGGTTTCGGGAGTTGGCTCCCCCGCTGTATCATGTTTCGCTTTTTCCGCTGCTTCCAGAATCAGATCTTTGATTTTGTCTACGTTCTCACTCATAAAAAAAGCCTCGCTGTAACTTGATCTGGTCAAATAGAAAATAAGCCGAAAATGACTTTTCCTTAAATGGAATCAAAGCCTAACGCTTGTACACAAGCAGGCCTGCTCCTTATTGAAGCCGCACCACCGCCTTTAAATACAAATTATGTACGCCCATTCCCCGAAGGGGGATTTCCAAAACGGCGCCGTCCCTGACGCCTGCGGGGATCATCAGACGCACCTTTTCTTGTTCCTCCAACATGCCGCCGCCCCCGCACCAGGAACAGATTTTAGGAAACCGATACCCCGTGCCCCTGCAATAGCGGCACGGGTAGTATGCCGGAACCGATATAAGCGCCGCTCCGCCCCTGACCGCCTGGGATTTTGAAATGATCAATTCCACATCCAGGCTTTGCGCCGTCTCCGCCTTGGGAATGCCGATCCCCGAAAAATTCATGGCGAACCGATGCAAAAGGGCGTCAAAGGCCTCGCTGAAGCTGAGATACTCAGCAATTGAAGGGATCCTTTCCGGAATCAGCGGCTCAGGCTGCGCTCTGTATTCCGGCGCCACGGAGGACTTTCTACGAATGGGAATCGGGCTGGCGTGATCCAAACCGTCGTTATAATCCCGTCTGCGCTCTGCATTTCCTAATACCTCGTAAGCCTCCATGATTTCGCGAAACCGTTCCGTCCATTTAAGCCCAGCCCTGTCCGGGTGATATCGCATGGCCAAATTTCGGAACGCCTCTTTGATTCCCCTGGGGCTTTCATCCCTGGAAACTCCCAAAACCATATAATAATCGCGCCTTTTCATAACTGCTTCACTCCTATCCGCTTTAAGCCTCCCAATGGACGCATTTATCCCTTGCCCTGGACGCAGCGGTTTTGCGGCAAATCCACGGGGATGGCCCTATTATTCCTAAAAAAGTATTTTGAAGTTTGCGCTACCGGAAAAAATTAGAGGCTTGGGTCCCCTTTGCTTCGGAAAAACTCAGCCATAGGACGGGAGGCCCCTATTACTTCCAAAGCGCCCAGGCGAAACATTAGGGAGGATTACGATTTGCCATTTTTGCCTCCTCTACACACAAAAAAAAGGAATGCAATATTTTAACCAATACCCTGATATGATGCACAAATCTTTCTTTGGAAAAAATTTAAGGCAAAAAAATAGGCTGTCAAGAGGCGGGATTAAGATGGAGATATTACGGCAATATTGTGAGGAAGCAAGGACCGGGGGGACCGAAATCCCCCCGTTTTAAATCATTATTCCGGCGCGCCGAAGCTGATGCCGATATCCTTGGCCGTGCGCAGGGTGTCGGAATCCATGGGCACCTGCTTGCTGGTGCCGATGGCGTCTTCCAAAGGCACGGAGGACACATTGGGAGGCGCCAGGGCCACCATGTGGCCGAACTTGCCTTCTTCCACCAGCCGGATGGCCATGGCGCCGAAGCGCAATGCCAAAAGCCGGTCGAATGTGGTGGGCGAGCCTCCCCGCTGGAGATGGCCTAAAACCAGGGACCGGGTGTCCTTGCCGGTTTTCGCGGCGATGGACTGGGCCACCACCTCGCCGATGCCGCCCAGCACCACTTCCTGGCGGCCGGCTTCTCCCGAGCCCTTGTGAACGATACGGCCTCCCAGGGGGACGGCGCCTTCAGCCACCACCACGATGGCGTAGCGTTCCCCCATGACCTCCCCTTCCATGATTTTTTCGCAGACCAGGTCCATGTCAAAGGGAATTTCGGGGATTAAAATCACCTTGGCGCCGCCGGATACGCCGCTGTTCAAGGCGATCCACCCGGCGTTGCGGCCCATGACCTCCACCACCAGCACCCGGTCGTGGGATTTGGCCGTGGAGTGGAGCCGGTCGATGGCTTCGGTGGCGATGCTTACGGCCGTATCAAAGCCAAAGGTGACCACCGTGCCGGAGAGGTCGTTGTCTATGGTCTTGGGCACGCCAATGACCGGAATGCCTTTTTTGTGAAAATCATGGGCGATTTTCAGGCTGCCGTCGCCGCCCACGGCGATGAGGCAATCCAGGCCCAGGCGGTGAAAATTTTGCACCACCCGGTCGGAAAGATCCCGTTTTTCCACCTCGCCGGCAATGTTTTCCACCGGCATTTCAAAGGGATTGCCCTTGTTGGTGGTTCCCAGGATGGTGCCCCCCAGGTTGGAGATGTTCCGAACCTTGTTGGGATCCAGGCGAATAATGTCTTCCGTATCCAGCAGCCCGTGATAGCCCTGCTTGATGCCGTAGACTTCCCAGTTTTTATTGTAGGCGCTTAAAACCACGGCCTCAATGACCGCGTTAAGGCCCGGAGCGTCTCCGCCGCCCGTGTTGATGGCTATCCGCATTCTGTCGCTCATAGCAAGCTCCTTTCAAGGAGTGGTTAAGCCAGGACTATAAAATTATCCCATCATATGCTTGTACGCATTGATCAATCCGTTTGTGGAGGCGTCGTGGGAGTTCACGGGCCTTTCGTCTTCCAACTCCGGCAGAATCTTTTTGGCGAGCTGCTTGCCCAGCTCCACGCCCCATTGATCAAAGGAGTAGATGTTCCACAAAGCGCCCTGGACGAAAATTTTGTGCTCGTACATGGCGATGAGACTCCCCAAGGTTCTAGGAGTCAATTTTTTGAACAAGATGGAGTTGGTGGGCCGATTGCCATCAAAAACCTTGTGCGGCAAAATTTTGGCGATCTCCTCCGGCAATTTTCCTGCCGCCTCCAACTCCTTTTGCACTTCCCCGGCGGTCTTGCCGTTCATCAAGGCTTCGGTCTGGGCGAAAAAGTTGGAAAGAAGAATCTTATGATGCTCTCCTATGGGATTATGAGATTGTGCCGGCGCCAGAAAATCCGCCGGAATCATCTTGGTTCCCTGGTGGATCAGTTGATAAAAGGCGTGCTGACCGTTGGTGCCCGGCTCTCCCCAGATGATGGGACCGGTTTGCCAGGTTACGGGATTGCCGTCCCGATCCACGGACTTGCCGTTGCTTTCCATGTTCCCTTGTTGAAAATACGCCGGAAAGCGGTGCATGTATTGATCGTAAGGCAGGATGGCCTCGGTTTGCGCGTTGAAGAAATTATTGTACCAGATTCCAATCAGCGCCAGGATGACCGGGATGTTCCTTTCAAAAGGCTCCTTTTGAAAATGCACGTCCATGGCGTAGGCCCCTTTAAGGAGTTCGTGGAAATTCTCAAACCCCACGTAGCACGCGATGGACAGGCCAATGGCCGACCACAGGGAGTAGCGGCCGCCCACCCAGTCCCAGAACTCGAACATGTTTTGGGAATCGATGCCAAACTCCTCCACCGCTTCCTTGTTGGTGGACAAGGCGACAAAATGCCTGGCCACATGCTTTTTATCCCCGGCTTTTTCCAGAAACCAGGCCCGGGCCGTGTAGGCGTTGGTCATGGTCTCCTGAGTGGTGAAGGTTTTGGAGGCGATCATGAACAGGGTGGTTTCCGGGTTCAGGAGCTTGAGGGTTTCGGCGATGTGGGTTCCGTCCACATTGGAGACGAAATGGACGTTCATGTGGGGTTTGGCGTATGGCTTCAGGCATTCCGTGACCATGACGGGCCCCAGGTCGGAGCCGCCGATGCCTATGTTCACCACATCGGTTATGGCCTTGCCGGTGAAGCCTTTCCACTCTCCGGTAACAATCCGGCCGGAAAAAACCCGCATTTGCTCCAGCACCGCGCGCACATCCGGCATGACGTCTTTGCCGTCCGCCAGGACGGGCCCGTCGCCCTGACGCCGTAGGGCGGTGTGGAGCACCGCCCTGTTCTCGGTTTCGTTGATATGCTCCCCGGAGAACATGCTGTTTATCATTTCCTTGAGTCCGGCCTCGTGGGCCAGATTCAGAAGCAGCTCCAGGGTTTTGGTGGTGATCCTGTTTTTGGAGAAATCCACCAGGATGTCGTCCAAAGCCAGGGAAAAGTTATCGAACCGGCGCGGGTCTTCCT
Organism: Desulfatibacillum aliphaticivorans DSM 15576; assembly: GCF_000429905.1. Lineage (NCBI taxonomy): Bacteria > Pseudomonadati > Thermodesulfobacteriota > Desulfobacteria > Desulfobacterales > Desulfatibacillaceae > Desulfatibacillum > Desulfatibacillum aliphaticivorans. Next base: position 82,875 of record NZ_AUCT01000012.1, read on the forward strand.
TAAAAAAGTCCCGCATATGCCGGTTTTTTATATCCTCATAATGCTTTTCAAGAAACAGCCACGCCCGGGTCTTCACCGGATTCGTCTTCTTCATCGTCTGCATCCTCCCTCTTGGCAAGGGTGATCCTGCTGTCAGCCACTTTGCATCCCTTAGGATATACAATCAGAGGGTTGATGTCCATTTCAACGATCTCAGGATGATCCGTAACCAACTGGGAAAGGCGCAGCAGGCAATCCTTGATGGCGTCGATGTCCGAAGGCGGCTTGCCCCGGAGCCCGCCCAGGATGGTGGAGGCCTTGGTGGAGCCGATCATTTCCACGGCGCTGGACTCCCACATGGGCGCCAGGCGGAAGGAAACGTCGCCGATGGCTTCCACAAAGGTGCCGCCCAGGCCGAACATGCACATGGGTCCGAAGCTGGGGTCGTTATGGGAGCCTATGATGATCTCCACGCCCTTTTCAGCCATTTGCTCCACCAGGACTCCGTCGATGACCGCGTCCTCCTTGAAAGCCTTGGCGTTGAGCAGAATCTGATCGTAGGCGGCCTGGGCCTCCTCCAGGGATTCGATGTTCAGCATCACGCCTCCGGCGTCGAACTTGTGCACAATGTCGCGGGAGATGATTTTCATGACCACGGGAGTCCCGAGCTCATCCATAATGGGCTTAACCTCTTCCGGAGAGGTCGCCACCCGATTTTGGAGCACAGGAAATCCGTAAATTTTCAGGATTTCGTTGGCTTCGGACTGAGGCAGGGTCACCCTGTCAACGTCCTTGAGCTTTTCCTTGATAATGGCGTTCACGGATTTGGAGTCCACATCGTAATGCACATACTCGCGCCGGATGTTTTCATTGGGCTCCACGTCCTTGGAAAAATGCACCATGGATTTGAGGGCGCGCACCGCTTCCTCGGGAAAGCTGTAGTTGGGGATGTTGTTCTCCTCCAGGTAGCGCACCCCCACGGACACATCCACAATGCCCATGAACGAACACAGCACCGGCTTGACCACCCCTTCCAGAACCCTGGGAACCATCTGGGCGGTTTCCAGGACGTCGGTCATCTTTTGCGGAGTGAGCACCACAATGGCGCCGTCCACGTCGCCGTCGTCCACAACCGCCCTTAAAGCGGCCTCGTAACGCTGGTAGTCCGCGTCCCCGATAACGTCAACAGGGTTATTGATGTTGGCTGTGGGGGGCAGGTTCTTGCCCAGGATGCGCCTGGTGCGCTCGCCGAATTCCGCCAGCTTCAGGCCGTGGCGCACGGCCGCGTCCGTGGTCATGATGCCGGGGCCGCCGGCGTTGGTGACAATGGCGATGCGGTTGCCCCTGGGCAAAGGCATTTGCGAAAAAGCCGTGGCGTAATGGAACATTTCGTTCACGTCTTCCACGCGCTGGATGCCGCTTTGCTGGAAAATGGCGTCGTAAGAAGCGTCGCTGCCGGCCAGGGATCCGGTGTGGGAGGAGACCGCCTTGGCGCCCTCTTCCGAACGGCCCGACTTGATGGCCAGCATGGGCTTCTTGTACTTCCAGGTGATTTTCCGGGCTACGTCCATAAACTTCCGGCCGTCTGTAATGTCCTCCAGATACATGAGGATGACGTCCGTGTCCGGATCCTGCCCCAGGTACTCCAAAAGGTCGATTTCGCTGACATCGGCCTTGTTTCCAAAGGATATGAACTTGGAAAAGCCGATGTTCCGGCCCATAGCCAAATCCAAAACCGCGGTGCACATGGCGCCGGACTGGGAGATGAACCCGATATTGCCCGGAGCAGGCATGGCCTGGGCGAAGCTGGCGTTCATGCTGAAGCCGGGAGCGGTGTTGATGATGCCCAGGCAGTTAGGGCCGATGAGACGGATTCCCCGCTCCTTGACCACGGCCTTAAGCTCGTTTTCCAGCTTAACGCCCTCACCGCCCACTTCCTTGAATCCGGCGGTGATAACAACCACGCCGCTGGCGCCCTTTTCCGCGGCCTGTTCCACAACGTCCACCACCATGGGAGCGGGTACGATGACCACGGCCATGTCCACGTCGTCCGGAATATCCTTAATCGTGGGATAAGCCCTGTTGGCGACCACGGACCGCGCGCGGGGATTGACCGGATACAACACGCCGGTGAACCCGCCCTCGATAATATTGGTCACCACGGCCCTGCCCACGCTGCCGATACGGTCTGTTGCTCCAATAACCGCAATGGATTTTGGCTCCATTATAGTCTTGATTGTCGCTGGCATGTGTTTCCTCCTGCCATATGTAGAATGCATTGTCCGCTCCGGAATTACCTTCAGCAGACATTTCCATCAGTTATTAACAGCAACCATTTTTATGTCAAACGGAAAAATAGTAGACCGGGGGAATATTGTAGGTCAAGGTTAAAAATCTATTAGACAAGGGTCATTTTTAGGGAAAAAAAACAAAAAGAAACCGCCCTTGCGGGACAAGCCCCGTTTCAACGCCCCGCAATAGCGCAGGTGATTGCAATGCCTTAAAATTCCTTAAAAAAGAGCACAGGCTGCCGAGGACCGCCCTCTACCGGCGATTACCACGGTGCAGGCTTTATTCAGGAAAGCAATAAGCTCAAAAGGAAAGGGCCCGTTCACCGGCGCGCCATATGGCGGCCTTGAACAGGCCCCAGACAGTTAGATCGCAAGACGCTAAAAGGATTTCTTAAGCAAGGGGACGCCCCCAAGGCTTAAATGTCGCTATCCAGAGTGGAGCGCTTCATCTGGGCGATGTCAAGCATGAAACTCCGGGCGGCTTCTGCGGACATGGAATACGGATTTAACTCAATGCTGGAGCAGTAGCGAAGGATGATGTCCTGGCTCACATCACCGGGATTAACATATGCCATGGACCACTTGGCAAATTCCCTTTGAAAAATTTCCCCGTAATCCAGCAGGACAACATTTGTATGACGAGGATCTGCTGCAATGGAATGATAAAGGCGGCTGATTATGTTGCGCTCGCCCTCGATCCATTGCATGAAGTGAGTCGGATCATAACACAAGAGCCCTGTTACGCCGATCTTTTGATTATTGACGCGGGCAGCCTTGAGAATACTGCGCACTTCGGGAACCCCGCAATTTTCGCTCAACTGGCTGGTGTAAATCAAACGGACCATTGTCATGGGCGCCTCCTGGCAATGACTCCCCCATAAAAAGTGCGCGGGGGGTTAATCCTTTCCAAACCATAACCGGCTGGAGAAATGAACGCTTTTAAAAATATGGATAGGATCATAACGCACATTGCCTGTTCATGCAATAAAATTGATTAATTTTCCTTTCCGTTTTTTTAAAAAAAGACCCATATTCCAATAAAATACAATGCCTCCCCTTCAATTATCGACAGGTTTTCAGAGCAGTCGGTCTTTGCAAGGCGAGCCCCGCCGCTTTTTTTCTCCAAGAAGGAATCAATCCATAGGTCGAACAGCCGATTTTCCACGATCAATTCCCTATGGAACCAGTATGGGAATAGCGGTCTAAAGGCGGCGCCCTTCAGGGAAAGAGCTGTGAAATGGATCACATAACCTATCAAATTCCGGCAATCCCGTATCGTTTTTTTACGCTCAAGAATCAAGTTTCCTGCAATTATAAAAAGTCTTGCGTCCTTTTTTCCATTACGTCTTGTTTTCCCCTAATCGTTTTTGCTATATTTTTTCATTAAGGCAAAACCCTAAACCACTTATTTGACGAAATAACCCCTCCTGCCTTTTCATAAGGAAAGGAGGCGCGGTTTGTTAGAAAAACATTAACAAGCCAAATGCAATTATCGGCGATCAGCTTGGCGCTTCTTTGATTCTTAACATCTTTAAGAATTAGTGCCGACAGGCGTTCCATAATTCTACTTAGGAAGGAGACGCAGCTCTTTCCAGGAGCCTTCAACCATGTGCACATACATCCGTAAATCTAGTCATTTCGGCAATATTCGTCACGCAATGCTGCTGCTGTTAACAGTGGTGTTGGTAGCAGTTTTTGCGCCCGGCAGCGCCATGGCAACGGCGACAAATTATTATGTGGACCCCAACGCCTCCACGGACGGCGACGGCGCCATGGCCACGCCGTGGAACAGCCTGCATACGGCGGTCACATGGTTAAACGCCAACGGATCGGGCGAAATTGTCTTGAACCTGCTTGCCGGCGTATACTCTACCGATGACGGGCATGAGCCGGACACGGTCCTTACGGTTGAAGACAACGGAGGCGCCATCACCAGCCTGCACATATTGGGCGACGACCCTTCCACGACCCTGTTTGAGGGCTATTACGGCAGCACATGGCTGGATGCAATCATCGTTACGGGCGATAACATCACGGTGGAAGCCTTGGGCATAGCGGGTTATGCCTCCGGCCGGGGCGTTTACTTCAACGGCGCCGATAACGGAAGCGTTGTCAACTGCGCATTCACAAACAACCTCGTGGGCGTGGAGTTTTCCGGCTGCACCAACGGCTCCGTGACCGGCGACTGCGTCATGGCCTTTAACACCTCCGCGGGCGTCATCCTGAACGAATCCACCTATTGTGAAATATATGGAAACGCCTCATCCGGCGGCATCAATAACAACGGGAACGGCATGAGCCCCTATGGCATAAAAATCACTGGAGCCAGCGGCGGCGGCCATTCCATCCACGACAACTGGATTCCCGCGGGGGGGGACGGCTATCAGATACATCAGATATACATTCAGGGGTCTACCATCCAGGATCACATTTATAGTAACATCATCCAGGATTCCTATTCATTGGACACTTACGGCGTAACCATAGTGGACGCCAGCCCGGCTATTTACAGGAACATCATCAAGGGCTGTTACTACGGCGTCTCCTGCGGCGCCAGCGCAGCGGGCATGGCAGCCTCCCCCACCATCACCAACAACCTCATATACGCCCAATCTTCAACGGACATGCATTCCGGCATCTATTTCAATGGGGAGAACGGCGGGACCCTCAACCCGGTCATCTACCACAACACCATCGCCACGGGCTCCGGCAGCGGCGTTGAGTTTTCGAATTTCGCGGGAACCGCCGACGTCCAATATAATATTTTGGCCTATTTCTCCAGTTATTATGGAATTGTCCTGAACTCCGGGCCGGGAACCATATACGCCGATTATAATATCACATACGAAGTCTACAACAGTTTTTACGGCTTCATCGAACAAACCAATAACATGTACGGCTATCCTTCCTTTAAGAACTACGGGGGAGAAGATTTCAGCCTGTCAAGCGGTTCGCCCTGCATTGACTTCATCCCGGCGGGCAGCGGCGACCCGGTAAACGAGGATATTGAAGGAACCGCAAGGCCCGTGGACGCAGGATTTGATGTTGGCGCGTACGAATACGTCACTCCGCCCCCCACCAAATTATATGTAGCTCCTTATGTGCCTGAGGGAGGCGACGGATCCGAAGCGAATCCCTGGAACACCCTGTACACGGCTCTTACCGAAATAAACACAAACAGCAGCATTTCGGGATCGGTGGAGTTGCATTTAGAGGCGGGCGCTTACACAGTGACGGGCAACGGAGGAATCGAGCCCGATGATGGACATTATGTTTCCGGCGGGTACTTCGACGACCTGACAATTATTGGCGCAGGTCCGGACTCCACGCTCATTTCCGGTGTGGGGGCCGGCTACTGGACCAATGGCATCCAAATTCAGACGTCAAACGTGACGGTTAAAAACCTCACGGTCGAAAATTTCTCCGGCGCCGGCCTTAAGTTCGAAAGCGCCTATTACGGCGGCGTGAAATCCTGCGCCCTGAAAGATAACGCTTACGGCGTTGAAATTTCCGGCGGGCAGGACCATTGGGTCCACGACTGCGACATATACAACAACAGCCTGTACGGCGTTTATCTGCATGATTCGGGTTTGGTGGACATTAACCAAAACCGCATTTACGACAACGGCGGATTGGCCGTGGCCCCCGGATTCGGCGTTTATATCGGAAGCGCCATGTACGGGGAGTACACAATTGCACAGAATAAAATCTACTATACAGGCGGCGCTACTTATCAACAGCTTACGGGTATTTACGTCGGCAACGCTTCCTATAACGACGTCATCGTTCAGAATGTAATCACCTCTACAGTCGAGACAGCCAGCACGGTGGGGATAAGCGTTCAGGACTGCAGCCCCGAGGTGGACGGCAACCAAATTTTCGACTGCACCACGGGCATCTCGGTGGATCAGGCGCAGGGCGGAGTTGCCAGCCCTCAAATCACGAACAATATCATTGCGGAGTTAAACAGCGGGACCTACGCCCTGGAGAATGGAGTCTCGCTAACGGGGAACGGATTGGCCTCCTTCGCCCCCGCAATCTATCACAACACACTTTACGGTGGATCGGGCGACGGCATCCAGGCCGCGAGCTTGTACAGCGACGTTGTGGAGTTTAATTTCAACATCATCCAAGGCTTTGACGGATACGGCATAAACGTGCTCACTTGCAACTCTTGCGCCGCCTATGCGGATTACAACGTCCTTTCCGATAACGGAAGCGGCCAGTTGAACCAGGTCACGGACATGGGCGCCAATATTTCGGACGTACAGCCCTTTTGGAACCGGGGAAACGGCGACTTTCGCCTGGCCTCCGGCGCCACGGCCATAGACGCCATTCCGGCGGCCATTACGGACACAGTCACCATAGACGCCCGCAACCTGAGCCGCCCCCAAAACATAGACTGGGACATGGGCGCCTATGAGATGGACCAGACCAATCCGGCCAATCCCATTCTGGATGAAAGCGATCCTGCTCCCGGCATCTGCACCGTTGATTCATCTGTGGTCATCAGTTGGACATTAGGAATGGACAATGAATCCGGCATCGCTGGATACTACTGGATATTAGACTCCGTCCCCGACACGGACCCCACAACCGGATCGCCCTTTTTTACGGAAAATCCGCCTAACGCCATTACGCTCAATTCCGGGGACAATTATTTGCACATTATTGCGGAAGACGTGGACGGCAACCTTGCAGCTTCGGCCCTGCACTATGGATCCTGGAATTACGATACGACCCCGCCTGACAACCCGGTGCTGTTGACCACATCGGTTGTAACCAATACCTGCACACAGGATACAAGCACCTCCCTGTCCTGGTACGTCAACGTGGACGACTGCGGCATGTACGGATTCTTCTACTATGTGGACTCCGACCCCACTGGCAGCGTCACCACATCCGACACCTTCTCGGCCTCGCCGCCCACATCCATTACCCTGAGTAAAGGCGCCAACTATTTGCATATCCGGGCCAAGGACAACAGCCACCTGCTGGCGGACGAAACCCTGACCATCGGCCCCTGGTACGTGGACGACGAACTGCCGGTCAATCCGGTTCTGAACAATTTTACGGTTATCACCAATACGTGCGTGACGGACACCAACGTGTATTTTAATTGGCAGACTTCGGGCTCCGACGATTGCGGAACCGTGGAATACGTCTATGTTATGGACTCGAGCCCGAATACGGATCCGGAACTTTCCGGGACGGCGACCCAAAGTTCAGCCCTGCCCGTCGTTTACACCCTGTCCACGGGAACCAATTACTTCCATTTGGTAACCAAGGACGACTTCAACTCCGCTTCGGAGATTTTGCATTTCGGCCCGTGGCTCAAAGACACGAATCGGCCAAGCAACCCAACTCTGGACTCCACAACTGTCAACGTAGGAGAATGCACGAATGCAACATACACGGATCTGACCTGGACGCCCGGCGCAGACGATTGCGGCCTGGACGGATACTATTGGGTGCATGACAGCTCCCCCAGCACGGACCCGGCCTCTGGCGGAAATTACGGCTCGTTGCCTGCGGACATCACCTTTACGACGGGAGACAACTACCTGCATGTCCAGGCCATGGACGAGGCGGGGCAACTTGCCTTGTCAGTCCTCCATATCGGCCCCTGGAGAAAAGACGACGCTTTGCCTGTCAATCCCGTTTTGACGGCGACATCCGTCGCCTCGGGCGCGTGTACAACGGCTGCATCAACCTCCCTAACCTGGACCGCCGGTTCGGACGATTGCGCTCTGGAAGGATATTACGTCCTGATCAATAACGAGCCTTCCACGGATCCTGAAATGTACGGAACGCTGGTAGGCGCCCTGCCTGAAACGCTAACCATCAATCCAGGTGTGGATACCTATCTCCATGTGATCGCCAAGGACGAAGCAGGAAACAGTTCGGGCCTGCCCCAGCATTACGGCCCCTGGAAAGGCGACGGCGAACTCCCCGTTAATCCGATACTGGACAGCGCAAGCGTGTCCACGGGAACCTGTACGGTGGAAACAATGACCTACCTGACCTGGACGCCCGGCTCGGACGACTGCGAAATCAACGGTTACTATTGGATCGTGGATTCCGCGGCTGACTCTGATCCTAAAAACCAAGGGAACTTCGGCGCCTTGCCTTCGGACATCTCCTTCTCAGCAGGGGATAACTATCTCCACGTTCAGGCGCAGGATAGCGCAGGCCAGCTTGCCGACGCGATTCTGCACATCGGCCCCTGGAAAATGGATGATGCGCCTCCTACCAACCCAGCCATGTTAAGCTGCTGTCAGCCCATAAGCACATGCCTGGACAGCACGTACATCACCATCACCTGGAACGCAGGAACGGACGATTGCGGCATCGACGGGTATTATTGGTATGTGGACCAAATATCCGACACCGACCCAACCATTGATGGAACTTATGGCGCCCTGCCCGCCAGCTTTAACATGAGCGTCGGCGACAACTACATGCATGTAATCGCCATGGACTCCGCAGGCCGGCTTGCAACGGAAGTCCTGCATTTGGGTCCCTGGCAGCGCGACGGCGCTCTTCCGGTTAACCCGACTTTGGCAGGCGCTTCCGTGCTTACGGGCTCCTGCGTGCTGGATGACGGAACCTATTTGTCCTGGAATGAAGGGTCGGACGACTGCGGTCTGGCCGGCTACTACTACATTGTGGACTCCGCAACAGCCACAGATCCAAGCTCCGAAGGAGATTTCGGCGCCCTGCCCACGGAGCTTACATTCAGCGACGGAGACAATTGGCTGCATGTGTTGGCAAAAGACGAGGCCGGAAAAACCGCTTCGGAAATCCTCCACATCGGCCCATGGCGCAAAGACGTCTCCCTGCCTGTCAATCCCCTTTTGACCGGAACAACGGTCCCAACAAGCACCTGCACCCTGGCGTCGGCGACGAACCTTACCTGGACCCCGGGCTCGGACGACTGCGACCTGGATGGCTACTGGTACATAATTGACTCCAACCCTGTCGCGGATCCTTCTATTGGAGGCGTTTTTACGGATGCGCTTCCCGAATCCATAGCCCTGCCTGAAGGCCAAACCTACCTGCATGTTCTGGCGCAGGACAGCCTGGGGCAAACCCCGGTCGATCCGCTCCACATCGGTCCCTGGACTGTTGACGCGGCCCTGCCGACCAACCCGGTTCTGGATTCCACCACCGTGACCACAGGAACATGCACCACCAGTTCTTTAACCGCCTTGACCTGGACCCCGGGCGATGACGACTGCTCCTTGCATGGCTACTACCATAAGATAGACTCGAGCCCCGACTCCGATCCCTACGCAGATGGAGTCTTTATTACCGAATTGCCCGCCAATATCGGCTTTTCCAACGGCGACAATTATTACCACATCGTGGCCGTGGACAGCCTGGGACAGCTTGCGGAGGAAACGCTCCACATCGGCCCCTGGAAAAAGGACGGCGCCCTGCCCTTAAACCCGGAACTGACATCCCTGGACGTCGTGACCGGAACTTGCACTCCGGAAACCAGCGTCAACCTGTTGTGGAACATGGGGTCGGACGACTGCGCAATTGACGGGTACTATTATATAATGGACGACATAGCCGACACGGACCCCTCTTCGGATGGAACCTTTGATGCTGCACCGCCGAGCAACATTTCCTTGATGCCGGGTTACAATTATCTCCACATTCGAACCCTGGACGAAGCCGGACAGCTTGCCGCCGACACGCTCCACATCGGCCCCTGGAGAATGGACGACGCTCCGCCCACACTCCCGACGCTGTATAGCAACAGCGTGCTCACCGGGGTGTGCCTCCTTGACGACAGCGTCACCCTGGGTTGGACCGACGGCTGGGACGACTGCGATCTGAACGGATACTACTGGATCCATAACGGCGCACCGGACACCGATCCCAGCATCAGTGGAAATTACGGCGGCTTGCCGACGGAAATGGCCCTGGAGTCCGGAGACAACTACCTCCACGTCAGGTCCAAGGACTCAGTGGGCCGGTTGTCTGACAACATCATGCATGTAGGCCCCTGGAAAAGAGACGTCAACCTGCCGGAGAACCCGGAGTTGATCGGATCGGACGTCGTCACGGGCGCGTGCACCAATGCAGCCAGCACAGCCCTGACCTGGACGCCAGGCACGGACGAGTGTAAACTGGACGGGTACTACTGGCTGGTGACCAATTCTCCCTTAACCGCCGCGACTAGCGGCGACTACGGAGATTTGCCGGAAACCATCACCTTGTCCACGGGCGACAACTACCTGCATGTGCGCGCCAGGGACGAGTCCGGACAACTGGCCGGCTCGACCGCCCATTTCGGCCCCTGGCGCCGGGATGATGCGCCGCCTGAAAATCCCAGGTTCCTGTCCTCCTCCGTGACGACAAATACATGCACCGTCAACGGAATCATAGCCATCGGCTGGGCCGCGGGCTCGGACGATTGCGAGTTGGCCGGGTACTATTGGATAGTGGACGCCGCCCCGGGCACCGATCCTTTGGCCTACGGGACAATGACGGAAACGCCCCCGGTCTCCACCCCCATTGTGGAAGGCGACAACTACCTGCATTTGATCGCAGTGGACACACTTGGGAACACGGCTTCCCAAACCATGCACATCGGCCCCTGGCGCAGAGACCTCACACCGCCCGCAAACCCAATCCTGGGCGCCACCTCCGTGGTCACGGACACCTGCACCAGCGACGCGGAAACCACACTCACCTGGACCTATGGTTCGGACAACTGCAGCGATGTGACCTATGCATGGATTGTGGACGAAAACGCATCCACCAATCCTTTGGATGGAACGCCGGAAATTGATTCTAATCCTCCGGGCAACATCCTGTTCGACTACAATACCAATTACTTACATATCGTAGCTGTGGACGAGGCGGGCAACGCCGCTGATACGGTCCTTCACTACGGCCCCTGGACCAAGTGCGACTCCGTAACAGGGCCGGACGTCACAAACTGGAGCCTGAATCCCTTTGGCGCCGGGTTTGTCCTGGAAGACCCCAACGGCGTGGACTTGTCCAGCCTGCAGGTGGTCCTGGACGTCCAGGGAGGCTATCAGACGGACATCACCAGCCAGTTGAATTTGAACTACAGCGATACGACGTACGTCACTGTAACTTATGAACGAACTAAGCCTTTTGTCGCAGGCTCCGTAATCACGACGACGGTCTACGTGGATGACGACCTTGGCAACCCCACAGATCCAAATCCCTTTGTTCTCTCCGGGACCATCCGGGACGCCATGACTCATGAATTGTACACAGGGGACTCCATCCAGGACGCATTGGACGTGGCCATTCCCGGCGATACCGTGCATTTAAACGCCGGAGAGTACACTATTTCGGGAAGCAACCTTCTCATCGGCTCCCGGCATTACGGAATCACCCTTATGGGCGATGGGCACGAGGACTCCATTATCGACTGCGGAGCCTACGGCATCGTCATGGACGGGGTTGCGGATTTCACCCTCAAGGGCCTTTCCATTGGAACGACCGAGGATCAGACCCTGTTGTTCCTGCAAGGCTCCAGTGAAAACGTGCTGATCGAAGGCAACGTCTTCGGCGTGACGCACGAGGCAAGGACTCCCCTGCTGCGGATCGGGGCGTCGGGTTCGGGCAACCGGATCGTCAATAACATAATGACCAGCGCTTATAACGCCGGTACGGGCGTTTATGTTGACGGCTCCATCACAGAGCTTGAAATCGTCAACAACACCATGGTTGACCTCATTAACGGCATTGATTGCATTGACAGCGCCAGCCCGCTGATTGCTTTCAACATCATCGCCTTCAACTCCGAAGGCATCTATGCGGACAACACCTTTGACGTGCATTATAACTGCGTATACGGAAACGGCGCCAACTACGACTCCACCATCACGCACGCCACGGACATCAACGAAGATCCCTTGTTTGTGGACGCCGCCGGCAAGGACTTCCATTTGCAGGAAATCTCTCCCTGCGTGGACGCCCTGGAGAGTTCCGCAGCTGCAACCGCCGGCACGGAGTTTCCGGCGACAGACCTGGACGGCGCCTTGAGGCCTGACGGTTCCAAATACGATATTGGCTGTTATGAAACATGGTTCTATGATGAAAACAGCCCCTACATCGAATCCTGGAGTTATGACGCCAACCTGCCAGGAGGCGAATTCGGATTCACCATAGGCGATGACTTTGGCGTGGATTCCAGTTCCGTAATCCTGACCATGACATCTGACCAGACGACCTATCCTCTGGTCATCACCAATACCCTGGTGGTGGACGACTCGGATTTGACCAGCGTGATCTTCAGCTACACCCCGGAAGCTCCCTGGCCGGCCAACGCCGTGGTGACGGCCACGGCGGTCTTCCAGGATTTTGCAGGCAACATGGGCGGAGAGAGCGTCACCTACACTGTCCGCGACAATGTAGTCAACCATGTGTACGCCGGCGAATCCATCCAGGACGCCCTGGACGCCTTGACCGCCGGCGACTCCCTGCTGGTGCATGCAGGAACCTTCACCCTCACAGACAGCCTGATGATTGAAGAGCGCCACAGCGGAATTCGCATCAGCGGCGAAGGCCCGGATTCCACCATCCTCACCTTTAACGGAAGCATTGGATGGGGCGTCCACCTTAATGGAGTCAAGGACTTCACCCTGGATGGATTCGGCATAGAAAGCGGGGACCTGACGCAGGGACACATCCTGCTGCAGTACGACGCTGAAAATGTTCTCATCAAGAAAAACCGCATAACCAGCGATTCGAGCAGCGCCCTGGACGCCCTGTCCATCTCAGCGACGGGAACGGGCAACCGGATCGAGAATAACCTGTTTGTGGACAATCAGACCGCAAGCATAGGAATTAACGTCTGGGCCGCGGCGAACGAGGTGAACGTCTCTCCTGAAATCGTCAACAACACCATTGTCGGTTTCCGTACGGGCGTCTTCTCCAGCGATACGTCTCCCAAAATCGCCTATAATATACTTGCCGACGGCATGTGGGGCGTGGGAAGGGATGGCGCCAGCTCGACCCTGGCCATCTATCATAATAACGCATCCGGAAACAGCCAGGCCAACTACTCCGGCCCCCTCAGCCACGAAGGAGACTGGAACACGGATCCTGGATTTGTGGATGCAGCCAACGGCGATTACCACCTGGACGGAACGTCCCCGTCTGTGGACTCCATCGAACCCAGCATCGCCAATGTTACGGGCGTAGCCTTCCCGACGGACGACCTGGATAACTCCAGCCGTCCCATCGGCGGATATTACGATCCGGGCTGCTACGAAACCCAGGCTGCCCTGGTTTTCACCTCCACTCCGGGAGACGCGGTGGATGAAAACGCCGTATACACCTACCAGCCCACGGTTTCCGGCGCTATTACAAGCTACGCATTTGCGGACGGATCCAACCAGCCGGCCGGCATGACCATTTCGGAAACCACCGGCGAAATCTATTACAATCCCTTGTACGACGATGAAGCCGGCACATACACGGTAATCATTGAGGCTACCGCCGCGGACGGCCGGTCCGTGACTCAGCAGTTTACCTTCACTGTAACCGCGGTCAACGATCCGCCGGAAACCCCCGCTTCGGTGGAGCCCCAGCCTTACGGGGCCATGGTGAACCGGCTGTTCTCCCTGGAATTCTACAGCTACGATGAAGAAACCGCGGCCCTGCAATACTCCCTGGGCTCCGGTCCTGACGGCATGGAAATTCCGGTTGCAACGGACGGCGTTGTGGAATGGGCGCCCCAATCCGGCGATACGGGAACGGCGACCTTCTCCGTCCTGGCGTCGGACGGCGTCAACAGCGTGAGCTCGGGCGTGTTGGACGTCACCGTGGTTCCCAGCCTGGGACTGGCGCCCGCACAGGGCAGCCCAGCCATCATAGTCACATACTCCGGGGCTGCGGCGCCCGTCACCACAACGGTGGAAATCGCCTGCCGGATTGAAGGGGGGCTGCCGCCGTACAGCGTGGATGTGATTGACGAGACCATCGGCGCAATTTCTGATCTGGACGCCGGCGCCGGGACTTTCACCTTCACGCCTTTGGCCTCGGGTCGCACCCAGTTGACAGTCACGGATTCCCTGAGCTTTACACTGACTTCAGGGATGTTCAACGTTCATTACATCGAGGCGACGCTGCTGGTCAACGGCGGCCAGGTTAACGCAGGAGAAGGCGCCACACTCACCGTCAACGAACCCGACAGCGACTTGGACGGCCTGAGCTTCACCATTCCCGTGGGATCGACCTCTTCCGTCATCACCCCCACCATCAGCCAGGTGGAAACGGGACAGCCTTACATGGAAGAACGGAGCAGCCCTGTTGTGGAAATCGGTCCTTCGGGAACCACCTTCGCCATTCCGGCGTCGCTGGCGTTCCCCAATAACAGCGGCTTGCCGACGGATGAACTCCTTGTATTCACTTACGACACGGAGTTGGGCAGATGGGTGTACGTCCCGGGCGCCGTAATTACAGGCGACACGGTGACTGTGCCCCTGGCCCACCTTTCGCTCTATACCCTGGCCAGGCCCACTGAGTTCACAACTCAGTTGAACGGCGGAACCGAGGTGGAGGATTACCGCTTGATCAGCTTCCCGGCTTACGCCGCGGATATGGAATCCATGGTGGAAATCCTTAGCGATCCGGATAATCTGGACGAATACGACGACGCCAAGTGGCGCCTGTTCGGATTCGATCCTCTGGCCCAGTATACGGAAGATCCCGAGGAATACTATTTGGAGGGCAATGCCGACGGATTTGACGATAAATTCCCGTTCGGTCCGTGCCAGGCTTACTGGGTCATTTCACGCTACGCCAAGGAGGTGGCGGCAAGAGGCCTGCATGTGGACTCGACCGAAGACTATTACACCACCCTGCAGCCCGGCTGGAACCTGATAGGCGACCCCTTCACCACAAGCCTCTACTGGACTCAGGTGGAAAGCTCCGTCGACGGAGAAACCTTCTACCGGCAGGATTCAGCCAGCGCAGACAACCCGCTGAAAGACAGAAACCTGTTCTACTACGAGCCCGACACCCGCAAGGCCGACCCGGACGGATACGTGGAAACCACGGTGATGCAGCCGTACGTCGGCTACTGGGTTAAAAACGACACCGGAGCGCCGCTTGTTGTCAAGCTGCCCGTAAGCGCATTTATTTACGCCGTCGTCGGCAAGGGAGATGCAGACGAAGAGCCCGGACTGTTGTCCAAGGCTGCCAGAAAGATCTCTCGCATGATCGATAGGGTCGCCTGGGCAGTGTCGGACGAAGATCGTCCGCCCTCCCCTCCGGGCTCCAGCGGCTCCAATGCAGGCTCAGGCTCGAACTCCATCGGCGTGGCTGACGGCGGCGGCGGGGGCGGCTGTTTTGTGGACGCTGCAAGGCCTGCCAAGCCTTCCGGCTCTGGCGCCATGACCCTAGCCGCGCTGTTGTTCGGGCTGGCTGCGCTTAAACTATTTGGGCAAGCCAAAAAGAACTAAAAGCCTTTAAAGAAACCAGCCCCAGGGGCGGTCCGTCAATACGGGCCGCCCCTTTGCAAATTAAATAGCCCTTTTCCGGGAAGGCGGCCACTTATTCAAAGATGATAAAAACAGGCGGCAAGATATTCGTATTCCTATTCCTGATCCTACTCGCTGGGCGAACATCCCTTGGAATCGCTCAGACGGGCGATAGCGTTAAGATAGCGGCTATTTTCGCCCAAACCGGCGCCACCGCCCCCATGGACAAGGAGGCCTTTGAGGCTTTGCGCTGGACCTGCCAACGGATTAACCATCAAGGGGGTGTATTGGGCAAACCCGTTAAGGTGCTGGAGTATGATAACCAAAGCACTTCCCTGGGCTCCTTGGCGGCCGGGAAAAAAGCCATCCGGGATGGGGCGACCGCTGTGGTCGGCGCCAGTTGGAGCGCTCATTCCCTGGCCATTGCCCACCTGATGCAGGAAGCAAAGATTCCAATGATAAGCCCCGCCTCGACTAATCCTGCATTAACAAAAATCGGCGACTACATATTTCGGGTGTGCGCTTCAGACGAGTTTTCCGGAAAAGCTTTGGCTGATTTTGCGTCTGAACGCCTGAACGCAAAAACAGTTGTCGTGCTGACCAACGCCAACTCCCAGTTTTCCCGCGATCTGGCGGCCTTTTTCATCGATCAGTTCAATAAAAAAGGCACGGTCCTTTGGGAAGGCGATTACTTGCAGGACGCTTCGGATTTCAGCCAGATACTGGAAAAGGTTAAAAGCCTGCAGCCGGAAGTGGTTTTCGTGCCGGGCTACCCCAGGGATTCGGGATATATTTTGCGTCAGGCCCAAAACATGGGCGTTAAATCAATCTTTCTTGGAGCGGACGGCTGGAACTACCTTATGACGGAGTACGCCGGCAGCGCAGTGAACGGGCATTATTTTTCCGACCTGTGGCATGCAGGCCTGCCCAACCCAAAAAGCAAAGCCTTTTTGGAAGAATACAACAAGGACGGGTTCCAAGTGAAAATCAGCCTGGCGCCCTTGGCCTACGACTCGCTTATGGTGATCGTAAATGCCATAAACAAGGCCGGAACCTTGAATACGGCGGCTATCCGGGACGCTATTGCGGCCACAAAGGATTATGAAGGGGTGACGGGAAACATCTCCTTTAACCAGTTTGGCGACCCGATTAAGCCCATCGTCATACTTAAGTTTGATAATAACCAGCCAATGTACTATATGACCATCAGAAAATGACTTCTCGCTTGGGGTTAGCTGCAACCCGTTTTTACTTGGAAATATTTTGAAAGATCCTCGACTGAAATCAACCATTCGCCGCAAAGTCAATGGCGCCATCCTGCTGACCTCCCTTATCGCCGCCTTGATTTTCGTCGCCGTTCAAATTCCCATGCAGCAGCGGAGGCTTAACTCCACCATGGGCAAGGTGGACACGATTCTCCGCACTTTGGTGGAACGAGACCGGGAGCCGCTGGCCAACGAGATTTTTGAACGCAGCGTCAGAGCGATAAAGATTCGCACCAATGAAATGAGCGATATTCCAGGCATCCTGGATATTTCCGTTTACGACAAACGCGGACGTCTGCTGGCTTCAGACGACCTGCCTTTGTTAAGCCAGCTCATCCCTCCGGCCCGGATAGTCGGCCCCGCGCATGCCACCGACATTCGGCAAATGACTTTCGGCGGCCTGAAAGCCCTGCAGTTCACTAGAACCATCGACGCAGTAGGCGAACATATTGGCTATATTACCATTATATACGACCTGTCCGAGGTGTTGAAGGAGCATAAATACTACTCGTTGCTGAGCATTGCCATGATGCTGTCGGTTTTGGGCTGCGTCGGCCTTTTTCTCAACTTGTTGCTGTCCAAAGGCATCACTCAGCCTATCACGCGTTTGAGAGACGCCATGGACAATATACGCAAGGGCGACCTTGGCGGCCAGGTGGATGTATCGGAACTGGATGAAATAGGCGACCTGTCCCTGGCATTCAATGAAATGTCCCGCGACCTGGAAGAATCTTATAGCCGCATCCAGGACCAGTACCGGGAGTTGCAGAGCAATAGGGAAAAGCTAAATAAAACCAGGATCTTCCTGAACAGCATCCTGGACTCCATGCCTTCCGTTCTTGTGGGGGTGGATGGGGGCGGATTCGTCAATCTGTGGAACAAGGAAACCGAGTCCATGTCAGGCATAAAGGCCTCGGACGCCGTGGGCCGCAGGCTGGAAAACGTGCTGCCTCAAATTTCAGGATTGGTTGAGGATATCAAAGAGGCGCTTAAAAAACGCAAAGGCCAGTTTTCCAAACGAATCACCTTTCACTGGAGCGGCCGGATGTTGACCTGCGACCTCATCATCTATCCCATAGCCATGGATGGAAACGAAAGCGCGGTCATTCGCCTGGACGACGTAACCCGTCGGGTTAAAATTGAAGAAATGATGATTCAATCGGAAAAAATGGTTTCCATCGGCGGACTGGCCGCGGGCATGGCGCACGAAATAAACAATCCTTTGGCTGGCATCGTTCAAAACATCCAGGTGGCCCAAACCCGCCTGAACAGCGAAATGTCCAAGAATCAGGCGGCTGCGGAGGAGTCAGGAATCACCATGGCGGGCCTGAAAAAATATCTGGAATTGCGCGAGGTGAACAGGATTCTGGACTTGGTTCGTACGTCCGGAATTCGGGCCGCCCGCGTGGTTTCCAACATGCTCAGCTTCAGCAGAAAATCCACGCAGGAGTACTCCAGACATAACGTAATGGAGCTATTGGACAACATGGTGGAGCTTTCGGCCAGCGATTTCGACCTGAAAACCAATTACGACTTCAGAAAGATCAGGATCATCCGGGAGTACGACCTGAGCACACCGGAGGTTCTGTGCGAGGGCAACCTGATTCAACAGGTCTTTTTCAACCTGCTGAAAAACGCCGCCCAGGCATTGTGCGAAACGGACGTCGACGACGCCGGCATAAAGGAAATCATTCTTAGGGTGCGGCCGGAGCCGGGATTTGCAAGGATAGAAATGCAGGATAACGGACCGGGAATGCATGAGGACATCCGAAAAAGAATTTTTGAGCCCTTTTACACCACCAAGCCTCCGGGGGCGGGGACCGGCCTGGGGCTCTCGGTTTCATACTTCATCATTACCGACAACCATGGGGGAACCATGCATGTGGACACCTCGCTCGGCCAGGGCGCCCGGTTTGTTATCAGGCTGCCTTATGAACCCATGCAGCCCGAACCCAGCGAAAACCTTTAGGTATGCTGTTTCAAAGCCGCATTGACGGCTTGGGATAAATCGCTTCTTGTCATGGGCTTGTTTATCACCACGTCCACGTCCAGGCTCCTGATTCTTTTCATGGATGCTTCGTCGGAATAGCCGGTGGCCAGAACAATGGGAATGTCAGCCCGAAGTTTTTTCAACTCCCTGGCAAAAGCATCCCCATTGATTCCGGGCATGCTCATATCCACAATGGCCAAATCAAATTGCCCGGGATTAGCGCGAAAGATCTCCAAGGCTTTTAGGGCGTCGGTTTCGCCGACCACGTCATAGCCCTGCCTCTCCAGCATCGCCTTTTGGGTGACGATCAAGGCCTTTTCATCATCCACAACAAGAACATTTTTCGCTTTTCTTGCCGGGCGTTCCTTGGCTGCAACTGTTTTGGTTGGTTTTTTAACTTCAGCCAAAGGCAGGATGATTTCCACCTTCACTCCTTTTCTGCGCCCGCTGCTTACTCTCATGAATCCGCCCATGGATTTGATGAGGCCGTGAACCACAGGGAGCCCCATGCCAGCGCCTTTGCCCACGTCCTTTGTCGTGAAGTATGGCTCCAGAGCGCGATGGGCGATGGCGGGATCCATGCCCTCCCCCGAATCTTCGATCATGAGACGCAGGCAGGGTCCCGGCACGGCGTCCTCATTCCATCCAAGCCACGGCGAGCTTAACTCCAGGTTATCGGTAGAAATCTTGATTTCACCCCCGCTTTTTATTGCCTGGCTGGCATTGGTGCACAAATTGATGAGCACCTGCTTGATCTGGGGAGGCGCAGCCATAACCACATCGTTTTTAGCCGTCAGGTGCGTCTTGATTTCTATACGTGCGGGAATGGAGGAGCGCAGCAGGGTCAAGGATTCCTGTATTACAGGGGTCACAGCCATGGGTTTAAGGTCGGTTTCCGCCTTTCTGGCGAAATCCAGCAATTGTTTGACCACGTCCCTGGCTCGCAAGCAGGCCTCAAGGATGGCATTTATGCTCTGATAGGCCTGGCCGTCTTTGGAGACTTCATCCGAGACGATTTCGGCATGCCCGATTATGATGCTCAAAATATTATTGAAGTCATGGGAAATGCCCCCGGCCAAGGTGCCGACAGCCTCGAGCTTATGCATTTGCAGCCGGTCCTTTTCAGCCTCCAGGGTTTTGGAAATGTCGAACAAAGTGACGGGGACGGCCACAATATTCCCGCTTTTTCCATAGACGGGAAAGGCATTGATTTCCATGGGGATCTTTTCGCCCTGCGCGTCAAGGACATAAAACCGCTCATTCTTGATGCTTTCGCCGGCCAGAGCCCGAATTAAGGGTTTATGCTCAGATGCAATTTCCTTTTCGTCCATATACGAATACAAATGGCACCCCAATTCCGTGGGATCGGGCAGTCGGCCGCCAGCGTCCTCCTGAACAAACTGATCCATAAAGCCTCTCGCCATTTCATTGGCGATCAAAAGACGGGCGTTTCCTACGGAGCCCTCCATTATAAACATGGCGTAAGGCGCCTGCTGGATGGTTTCTTCCAGGATCCGGGTGGTTTTGTACAGGGTGTTTTCAACCTTTTTTCGTTCATCGATGTCGGCCATGGTTCCAATCATTCTGAGCGGCGCCTCGTTTTTCAATCGCTCCACCACCCTGCCCTGGCCTTTCACCCATTTCCAATGCCCCTTGGAGGTTTTCAAACGGTGCTCTTCCAGCCAGACCGGAGTTAAACCCTGCAGATGGTTATTTATAGAATTCAAAACCCTGTCCCTGTCATCGGGATGGATTCTTGACTCCCAGGATTCGTATGCGGGATCAACGGCCTCCTCTTCCAGGATGGCCACCCAGGCAGGATTATAGTAAACACTTCCCCTTACAATATCCCAATCCCACAAACCAAAGCCCAAAGCATCCATGACCAGTTTATGCTTTTTCTCTTTCTCCCGGAGTTCCCTCTGCATGGCCTTAAACTCTGATATATTAACAACCTGGGCCATGACAAACGGCTCTGGAGAACCCGGGATACGCACCATGGAAATCTGAGAAATGCCGTATATGGTTGAGCCGTCTTTGTGGCGATATCTTCTTTCCACCGTATAGCGGCTGATTTTTCCTTCCAGCATGTCCAAAAACTGCTTCACACCGGTTTCCCGGTCATCCGAAAAGGTAATGTCGGTAAAACTCATTCGCATCAATTCTTCCGCGGAATACCCGGATAGATCCACAATGGCTGGATTGGCTTCCACAAACTTGCCCTGTAGGTTGAACAAAGCCACCCCCACCCCGGATTGGTTGAACATGGCCTGAAACTTGGCTTCACTCTCCAGGCCGGCCAACTCCTTTTTTTGCTTCTCGATTAGCTCTGACTGCAAAGATTGGTTTTCGGCTTCCAGTTCTTCTATGCGCTCTTCCAGCCTGGCGTTTTCCAGATGGATTTTCTTTAATGCGTTTTCAAGTTGTTCCTGATCCAAGATTTCGGGCATTTTTAATGCACTCCGGCGTGAGTATTGTTATCCAAGGCATGGCGCGAATTGTCGGCGGTTTATAATAAATTAGGAAAAACAACACGTTAATGCCAATAACGAGTATGGGCCGACTAAAGCCACAGGATGCAATAATCGTGCAAAAAAAACGAGGGGTGCTGGAGGATGGAAAGCCAGACGGGCAGCTTTTAAGATTCCCGCAGCCTGTCCGGGCAAGCATGCTTCCTATTGAACGGCAATCGGAGGCGAGGAAACCCATTCATAGCCCCACATTCCGGCCCGGACTCCCAGGGTAACCTTCTGGCCGATTTCAAATTGTTCATATTGTTTTTCCGAAATCGAAAAGCGGACGTCTCCCTCTTTTCCGCTCCACGGCGCCAAAGAAAGGGAATAGTGGGCGCCCTTGCCGTGATAGACCTTTTTTCCCACCACTTGCGTGGTGTAGAAAACCGCCGGCGAAGAATCCAGGGCTCCGTTGGTGAACATGAAGCCCGCGATGCAGGCCATAAAAAGCGTCATGGGGATGAGAAGCGCAAAAACCATAAACAGGCGGTGGCTTTCAGGCATCTTGCGAAACCAAAGACGGCCGGCGAAAATGAACAACAAAACGCCTATAACGGTGGGTATGATTGAAAAACGAAAGGCGCCCAACATCATGGCCTGACCGCCCAAGGGGGTGTACATCTTTTTCGCGAGGATCATGAGGATCAAGGAAACGATGAGGGGCAGCGAGGTCGCCATAGCCATTATCATGCTTTGCTTTTTATCAAAAAACAGGGCGGATGCGCTGAACGGCTTTACCTGGCCAACCGAATTTCGGGCGGGTTGAAGCGCAGCGCCGACAGCAGCGAACAGTTTGGCGGCTTTGTCCCTTATTTCGTCCGGAGTCAGGGCCAAAAGGTCTTTCTCCGCCAGGGAAGCGAGGGGAATAACCAGGGATGCGCCGGTCTCATCCAGGCGCAAATAATGCGTTTTGGTTTCCAGAAGATCCTGGATTTCATTCAAAGCATCCTGGCGCCATAACACGTGGGCCGCCTTTTCCAAATTATCCGCATGAACGTAATGTTCTTTTAAAAAGTCCTTGTCCGGGATGTCCGGCGGGGACATGAGCCCAAGCCTCTCCCCCCAGGAATCCAAAAACATCCTCTTTCTGACGGCCATAATAAAACCGGCGCTTCCAGGAATGGTGATGACCGCCAGCGCAGGCCCTTTGCCCTGCTTGGCGAATTGCACCTGGTACGGCGTTTCTTCCAGACGGGCTGTCAGGCATTTGCCCCGGACGGCGCCGCTTAGCGGCCCAGCCAATGACTCCAAGACCTTGACGAGTCGCTTCTGCTGCTTCTGATAGGCGATTACGGATATGGCGATAATGAAGCAGACAAACAAGGATAGGAGCAGGATCAAAGTCAAAGGCTGCATCGTACAAGACCTTTCGCTATTTATCAGAGCAATTTAGCTCAACCGGCCGAACTTGTCCGTGTGAAGGCCCGCCGGCCAATCCGTTTAAGCAATGGAATCAATAAAGGCGGAAACAATCAGGCCGCATGATGGGGCGGCTCTTGGGGGGTGAACTTTTTGGTCATGGTCAGAACGTTCTTAGTGTCCTGGGAGAGATAATTCACCTCGTCCATCACCTGTTGGATAATAAAGAGTCCCATGCCGCTCTCAGGCAGGCTGGTTACGTCTTCCGGGTCGAAATCCAGGGCCGCCGGCTTCAGGCCGTCCATGCCTTTGCCCCAATCCCAAACTTCAAATATCATGGATTCCTTGTCAGCCCGGCAGATTACGGCCAGCTCCTTGCCCTTGGGATCCTCATAAGCGTGCTTGACCACGTTGATCACCGCTTCCACCACGCAGGTCTCAATGAGGTATCCTTCCAATTTGGTAAAGGGGTAGTGGGAGCAAATGCCGTTCACGGCAAGCCCTACCAAAAAGACCTGCTTCAAATCCGCTTCCACGACCATTTTGATTTCCACGGCCACGCCTATCTCCTGTGATTATACAAGCAACGACGATCAACCGGGCGCTAATCAAGAATGCCACAAAAAATCCGGCAGGTCAAAGGCAATGACGGCCCGCCGGAAAACCGGCGGACCTATCAAAAAGTGAAAGCAATTCACGTTTTCCCGCCCATTGGCAAGTTGGGAAATTAGCCTATATCAGGGCGGCCGAACCGTTTAAAAAGCGCGTAAAAACCTTTTTTTCCAGATCCAGCGCCTGGCCCGCGGACAGGTTGTGTCCGTCGTTGATCAGTTTTCTGTAGCCGGGCAGAAAATCCGCCTTGGTTTTACAAATGTCCCGGGCTATTTCCATAACCCGCGGCATCAATTGATCGGGCTCCACGATCTCGTTCACCAGCCCTAAATTCAAGGCTTGTTGGGCGGTGATATCCATTCCGGTAAGGCTGATCTGGCGTGCCATGCGGATTCCCACGGCCCGGGAAAGCAGTTGGGACATGCCCCAGCCGGGATAAATTCCCAAGAGGGCGTGGGTATCCCTGAAAACGGCTGATGGTGCGGCAATGAGAAAATCGCAGTTCAGGGCGATTTCAAAGGCGCCGGTGATGGCCGGGCCGTTAATGGCGCCGATAAAAGGCTTGTTGCAGGACTTCATGAAATCCGTCAGATAAACCCCGTCCCCCCTTGGATCCATCATATTGTCAGTGGCGAGGCAGTTCAAATCCAGGCCGGCGCTGAAGGATGATCCGGCGCCGGTGATGACCGCGACCCGGATGGAGTCGTCGCTTTTCACCACGTCCAAATGTCCGTACAAATGCGTCAGCAAATCCTGGTTCAATGCGTTGCGTTTTTCAGGCCTGTTCAGCGTCAGAATGGCGACGCTGTCTTCTTTTCTGAATAAAACTGGTTTCTCCATCTTGTCTCCCGCTCGATAAGGATTATCTTTTTCAAAAAAGGATTGTTCATTTTGGACCCCTCCGAGACGGACCATAACCTTTTCATTTTTTTCAGGCAACCGTTAAGCCAACCCTTTTCAAAGGAGAAATCATGGAAAATCGCATTGCCAGACTGGAAGCCCGGATCGATCAACTGGAAAAGGAAGTGGCGGAGCTGAAAAAGGCCGCCGGACTATCCGACGACAAGGGGAAAAAAGCCCCCATGTCCGGGAATGAAGAGGCATTGCTAAGCGCGTGCAGGTCCGCCGGAGCCGTTTCAAAACGGGTGAAAATAGGCAAACTGCGGGAGGATTTGGGCTGGGACGCCAAGGATTTTGACGACGCCCTGGACGCCTTGGCCAAGGCCGGAAGGATTCTATTGCATCAGGGGTCCATGGGGCTGAGCCTCTCCAACATGGACAGCATGTTCATGGGGGATAACGGAGAGAGCTTTACGGAAGTTTCGATTCCATAGTTTTTTTATCAGTGAGTTGGATAATCCGCCCATGTCCGGCCCGGCGGGCCGTGTTTGTGAAGCGCCGCCAGGGGCGAGGGCTGACGAAGCCCTCTCCGCCTCTCCCCAGGGACAAGGGAGAAGGGGAAAAGCCCGCCCCTCGATTTATCCGTCTCATTCGCCGGCGAGGCGGGGCGGCTTTTTCTCCTGCGGCCGGCCGGTAGTCGGCGCCGGACCCCCGTGCGGCATTTTGCCGCAATATGCGGCCTTTTTTCCTGATAGATTTTGTAAAAAGACAGAGATGGGATTTGTTCCGGCATGCTGAACGCCTTGGGGGCATTTTCTGATCGGTCAGTTGAAACGCCCTAATTAAGAGGGTCTTCCATCATTAGCCGCCTGGCCGTCATGTGAAATTTTTCTTTTAGTTCAAGCCGAGTCTGGTTTTGGCATATTTGATGCTTTTCAACTCCTCCCAAGTAAACCTTCGGGCGGGGTGCTATTCATTTAAAGGAACTGTTAATCATGCGCGAGTCAATTCTCCCAGCGTCTCCCATTCCCATCGAAGACGGCGAAGAAGCCTGTCCCGGGATAGAACCGCCTGTAACGGGGGCTTTCGCCGGCATCAAGCCGACCTATGAGCAGTTGCTGGCGCGCGTTGAAGAACTGGAACGGGAAAACCGGGCTCTTAAAAAATATAAAAGCCAGCAAAAAAAGCTGGAGCAGGAGCTTTCGGACACCCTAACCAAGGTGCTGGCCGGCTACCTGCCCATTTGTGCGCGCTGCAAACGCATTCGTGAGGAAAACGGGGTCTGGAAACAGTTGGAAACCTATATCCAGGCCCACAGCGAGGTGGTTTTTTCCCACAGCCTGTGTCCCGCCTGCGCCAAGAGTTTTTATCCGGAATTTCTGCCCCCCGAGGAGGAATAGCCTTTTCCTCCGTTTTTCCTTTTATCAAATAGCGCTCACTAATTTCCCCTGTTATTTTCCTCGTTGCAATCCCCTAATCTTTTCCTGATCATTTGCTATTTGAACATTTCGTTTTTTTTTGATATAATGATTTTAAATGGTTATTAAGCCATATGCACCTTTAGCCGGGGATGGGCGGCCGCCTGAAGACGCACGCCCATTTCATCATCCCCAATTATCAGGCAACCCCTCTTGATTGCGGGAAAGGAGTCGCTTTATTCATGGCTGGAAAGCATCCCGAATGCCCCCTTTACAATCCGGTCAATTGCAGGGAATATTACAATCCCAAGGTTTGCGCCGTTGTGAGAGCAGACAAGGTCTGCCTGAAAAAACGCAAGGCCAAAAACACCAAAGCCTCTTCCGGAGATAAAGGCGGGTCCGGGGCTCCCGTGTTGGCCGCCGCCGGCGAATCCAAAGCCCCATAGACTCCGGATTATGAAGAAGAACGCCCGCATCCTGCGGAGGCGCTGTTTTCCCTGCTCAGGCGCCCAAGTGCAGTGCAGCCTAATGACGCGATTTCCCACGCTCTTGTTTTAGGCCTTCCTTTTTGCCTGCCCATCTTGTATGTCTGACCTAAATTCTTTCCAACGGCAGGTGAGTCATGAAAAAAAGCAACGATCAATCCATCAATCGCCCTTTTGAAGGCCTTACCAAAATCATAAAAGACAGAGGCTACAGCCTTCCTGAAGAGCCGAAAAACAGCGAAAAGCCCCATGCCGGCCAGGACGCTCCCGCCGGACGCCTTACCCGCGATATGGACGATGACAAACTTTTCGCCCTGTGGATGTCTGACGTAAAGCGCCTGCCTCATGACGAACGCCTGGATGAGGAGCCTCTCACATCCGCCTCCCCTTCCGAGACAGCCATGGACCCGGACGAACAGGTGCGCAAGGAGTTGGAGTCCTTGGTGGCTGGAGGATCGGGATTCAAGGTCAGCCAGACTTCGGAATACGTGGCCGGAACGGGCTACGGGGTGTCCTCCGATGTCGCCCGCCGTCTGCACAAAGGGGATTTTTCCATCCAGGCGCATATCGACCTCCACGGCATGGACGCCGCAGACGCCCAAAAAGCCTTTGACGCCTTTTTCGAGCAGGCCATAGCCTCCCATAAGCGCACGGTGCTTGTCATTCACGGCCGCGGCCTCTCCTCCCCCGGCAAACCCGTGCTTAAGTCCAAGGTCCTATCCTGGCTCATCTCCGGCCAATGGCGCAAATGGGTCCTTGCCTTCGCCAGCGCCCGGGCCTGCGACGGCGGGGCCGGCGCCACCCTGGTTTTGCTGCGCAACCGTCCTGTGGGGGCGGGCCAGAGGAAGCGTTGGGCCAAGAAGGGCTTCGGCCCCGGCTATGTGGTTCAGCCCCGGATTTGATGACCCATTCAGCGGGTATTTTCACGCCTCTAAACACCGACTACACAGTTTCTCCTTTAAAAACGGATTATTATAATCCAGTCAATTTTTTCTTGTCACCTGTTGAAAAATGAGGTAATACTCATTTGCTGGGATACACGGCGACCCGGGGACGTGAACGGCCGGCTTCAACAGCCCAAATTCATTTGAATTCCGCCCCGGCGCTGTAAAATAAAATGGCGCCTGAAAGGAGAAAACATGGCACAACTAATCGCAGATAGAAGAGACATCGACTTCGTGCTCTTTGAGCAGATGAAGGCCGACGAACTTGCAAAGACCGACAAGTTCGCCGAGTTCAACAAAAAAACCATCGATCTGATTGTAAACGAGGCAAGGAACCTGGCCATCAAGGAAATCCTGCCCACCAACGCAGACGGAGACAAAGGCTGCGTTTTCGAGAACAACAAAGTTACAGTGCCTGAGTCTTTTCACAGACCTTACGAGCTGTTATGCGAAGGCGAATGGGTGGCCATGCAGGAAGATCCCGAAGTCGGCGGACAGGGAATGCCCGCTATGGTGGCCCAGGCCGCCGGCGAATACTTCGTGGGCGCCAACTGCGCATTCATGATGTACCCCGGCCTGTCCCACGGCGCAGGCCACCTTGTCGAGGTGTTCGGCACCGACAAGCAGAAAGAACTCTACCTGAAGAACATGTACACCGGTAAATGGGGCGGCACCATGCTCCTGACCGAACCCGAAGCCGGCTCCGACGTGGGCGCCCTGACCACCACGGCCAAGCCCAACGGCGACGGCACCTACTCCATCTCCGGAACCAAGATCTTCATCTCCGGCGGCGAGCATGACCTGACCGAAAACATCATCCACCCCGTGCTGGCCCGCATTGAAGGCGCTCCCGCAGGAACCGCAGGCATCTCCCTGTTTGCAGTGCCCAAGATCTGGGTGAACGACGACGGCTCCCTGGGCGAAGACAACGACGTGGTCTGCGACCGCATCGAAGAAAAAATGGGCATCCACGGATCCTGCACCTGCGTCCTGACCCTGGGCGGCAAAGGCAAGTGCAAGGGCACCCTGCTGGGCGAAGAAAACAAGGGCATGCGCGCCATGTTCCAGATGATGAACGAAGCCCGCCTGGGCGTCGGCCTCCAGGGCTTCTCCATGGCAAGCTGCGCCTACATGTACGCCCTGGACTACACCAGGCAGCGCAAACAGGGCAAAAACCTGCTGGAATTCGCCAATCCCGATGCCCAGTCCGTGACCATCATCAACCATCCCGACGTACGCCGCATGCTCATGACCATGAAGGCTTACATCGACGGCATGCGCTCCTTCCTGTACTTCGTGGGCAACTGCTTTGACAGGCACAAGACCGCAGGCAACGAAGAAGAAGCCGAAAAATACATGAACCTGATCGAAGTCCTGATTCCCGTGATCAAGGCTTACTGCACGGACCGCGCTTTTGACGTGTGCTCCCTGGCCGTCCAGTCCTACGGCGGTTACGGCTACACCAAGGAATACCCGGTCGAGCAGCTCCTCAGGGACACCAAGATCACCTGCATCTACGAAGGCACCAACGGCATCCAGGCCATGGACCTCCTGGGCCGCAAGCTGGGCATGAAGGGCGGCAAGCCTTTTATGGAACTCATGGGCGTTATGATGCAGACCGTGGCCGAAGCCAAGGAAGCCGGCCTGGAAGACCTGGCCGCCAAGGTGGAAGCAGCCGTGAACGGCGCCGGCGAAGTCGCCATGCTCATGGGCAAAACCGCCATGTCCGAAAAGGTCCTGACCGCTTTCGCCCACGCCTGTCCTTTCCAGGATGTGCTCGGCGACACCATCATGGGGTGGATGCACCTGTGGCGCGCCACCATCGCAACCAACAAGGTGGAAAAAGCCAAATCCAAGGACAAACCCTTCTACGAAGGCCTGATCAAGACCGCTAACTTCTACATCAACAGCTTCCTGCCCATCACCGAGGGCAAACGGAACTCCATCAAAGCCATGGAATCCGCCGCTGTGGATATGACGGAAGACGCATTCGCCGGTAAATAACAGCGATACCGACCATAAAAAAAAACCCCCTGCCGTACGGCGGGGGGGTTTTTATTGGATTATCAGGAAGTCACGATCAATCAATGAACTTCTGGGGAAGATCGGGCATATCTACGACCTTGTTGGGCAGCAGCATCAAAGTGGCCGTGCCGTGAGCCACGTCCCGGCCCTTGGCGTCCGTCACATGGGCCTGGCCGAGACACAATGTCTTGCCCACCTTCAGGCAATCTCCGTTCACCCGCAGGCTGCCCGTGGAAACGGCAGCCATGTAATTCAGCTTCAACTCCACGGTGGTCAGGCCCACGTCATCGGGAATCTGGGAATGCACCGCCCAAAACACGCCGGCTTCCACCAGCGACGCGCATACCCCGCCATGGATGATTCCAAAGGGCTGCATGTGCTTGGGATGAATCTCCAGGTCAAGGTAGGATTTCCCGTATCTCACCCCGTCCAAATGGATGGACATAAGCTGAAAAAAAGGGCACGCATTCACATACTCCGAAAAATAATCTACATAAGCTGGGTTTAGTTTTTTCATTCTTTCAGGCCGGCTCCTTTATTGAGCGCACCCGCACGAGCATAAGGCGTTGATTGAGGAAAAATCCCCCCCCCGTGATAACCCTATTGCCAATGCAAGGCCGCGAAGTGTATAAACAGCGAAGGATGAATTATGTATGTTCTTATTTTGATTGTCAATAATTAGAAAAAAGCCATGCTGGAAAAACGACTAAAAAGACAGGTTATTGCAAGGGAGCACACGTTTTTTATCCCGACTTCTTTGGGCCTGGAAAAAATCTGCGCCAAACAGGTTCGGTCCCTGGGCCTGGAGGCCTCCGCCTCGGGAGAAGGCGGCGTGACCTTTCAAGGCAAACTGACGGACATGTACAAGGCCTGCCTGCATCTGTCCCTGGCCAATCGCGTGCTCATGCGGATTCATGAATTCAAGGCGGCCCATTTTGCAGCATTGGAAAAGGCTGTGGAGGGCATCCCCTGGGAGCTGTATTTGCCTTTATCATGTCCGATCAATATCCGGGTTACAGCCCGGAAATCCAAGCTCTACCACTCCCAGGCCATCGCCGAGCGGGTGGAAAAGGCGATTCTTCAACAGCTTGAAAAATATGGAGAAAGGGTCAAGGGCGCGGAAGAGCCGACGCCCCAGGAAATATTCGTCAGGGCAGTCTCCGACCGGTTCACCCTGTCCATCGACGCCTGCGGGGAGCTCTTGCACAAACGGGGATTCAAGGAAAGCGAAGGGCGGGCGCCCATCCGGGAAACCCTGGCCGCGGCCATCCTGGAATTCGCCGGATACGACGGGACCCTGCCCCTGATGGACCCCATGTGCGGCAGCGGGGCTTTCTCTACTGAGGCCGCCCTCATTGCCGCCAATATCCCGCCGGGCTGGAATCGGGACTTTGCCTTCTCTTCCTGGCCCGCCTTTAAAAAGCAGCAATGGCTTTACTTACGATCCCAGGCCGAAAAGCAATTTAAAAACATAACCCAGCCCCTTGTTTTTGCGTCGGACATCGACCAAAACGCCTGCTCTCTTTTACTAGAAACCCTTGAGCGTCAAGGCCTGGACCGCATAGTAAAGGTTTCAAATGAGGATATCCTCAGACTCACGCCGCCAAAACAAGTCTCAAATCCGGGCCTCATCGTCGTCAATCCGCCCTACGGACTGCGCCTGGGAACCGTCCCCCAGGCCAGGGAACTCTTTGCATCCCTCTGCAATCGCCTCGCCGACCAATTCCAAGGCTGGACACTGGCCGCCCTCGTCCCCCATAAGGACTGGACGCCCCTCCTCCCCTTCTCCGCCCAACCCTTCCAAAAGATACTCCACCACGGCGGCCTTAAAATCCCCCTCCTGATCGGAAAAATCACAAACAAAAAATGAAAAACTAAATGACATAAGGATTTAGGATAAATGAAATTTTCCTGATCGGCATGCAAGACCCGGGGCAACGAGTGTCTTCCTGGACCTGGCAGGCCAGTTCTTTCCTGCCCGGACGACAGGGTTGCTGTTTGATGGGAATTGAAGATGGCGCCTCCGGAACCCTATATATAACCAATTGTAATCATTCATTAAATTAGTATTTTGTTGACAAGCACAGTATTACCCTATATAGACAGTTAAAAAATCGGTATTTGAGAAATCAAACCTGATATAATTAGTGGGTTGCTATATGTAAAACAGCCTTCTTTGGCTTTTTGCCAGGCCATCATGTATTTAGCCTATACACAGCCCCCGTACTGTTCTCAGGAGAATTCCTATGTCGCGTCGCTCTTTGGCTGTGAATCCAATCGGTTTGCTGCTTCTTCTGTTGGCTCAACTTTTCCTGTCCGCCCCCGCGTCCGCCCAGGTAACGGTGCTCTTCTCGGATGGCCGCACAACAGATTTCAAGCTTTCTTATGAGCCTTGGGGCTCGGAGAAAATGGCTGAATTGAGGCGCGATGACGACGACGCCGTCATCGCGAGCTGGAGCAATATCCCCCCAAATAATGACGAGGAAAACACCAAATATGTCAGTGATTTCTATGTTGCGCCCGCGGGCGTCGACTCGGTGAGCTACCGGATGTATCACTATGAATGGGATGCCGCCGAGAACGACTGGTCTTTGCCGGCTATCGGAGAAGCCATTGAAGTGCCGACCGGAAAGATCAAAGGCGTGCTCCATAACAATGCCGAATGGCAGTCTCTTCTCAACCGGACGGCCATCAGCTGGAGCGGCGTCGTCCACGGCGAAGTCGAAGACCTGACTGTGGAAGACGGCGACCTGATTGTGGAAAGCGGCAGCCTGATCACCATGAACGGCCTCCTGCGCATCAAGTCCCCGGCTGTAATGTACACCGCCGAAGAAGATTCCAGCCTGGATCATCAGGCGATGTTCGAGGGGGACGGCACGATCATCTTCGAGGGGTATAACGACCCCTTTCGCCCCTTACTCCGTTACTATTATCTGGCCGACGAGGTCAGGGTGGACGTGCTGGACTGCGTCAAAGTCGCCCTTGTTTTCAACCAATTGGGACCGGACGACGCCAACGACATCATTTACAACCAGATCAATGTTTATGGCGATTCGTCGGAAGTCTACCTGGCCGGAAACCGGGGAGGCCGGATCTCCGTGAACGCCGATGCAAGCACAATCCTGGAAAATAACGTGGCAGTGCTCAGGGCCTACGGAGACGGCAACACCATTGAGGGTAATCACGCCGCGGCCATGGAGTTTTCAGGCAAGGATAATACGATCAAAAACAACCACATCACCATGCAGCCGGTCATGCAGGCCGGCTCGTCCTACAACGCCGGACGGGGAATTTTTCTCTACGGCGATTCGCAAAGCACCGGCAACCTCATTACCAACAACACCATCCTCTGTAAGTATACGGTGCGGCACAACCAGGAGGCCATATATATTGACGCCAACCAAAATGATATCGTCAAGAACGTGATCGGAGAAGCCGACAACACCGACTATTATGGCGGCGGCCTTTTCATCTCCGGGTACGGCAACAATGTCGTAGGGAACATACGATGCGGATATGAACGTGATCGCCGATAACTCGATTGTCGACAGCTCGACAGGAATACTGATTATCGAGGGTCACGAAAATCACATCTACGGGAACAGAATCTTCGCCAATGCAACAGCCGGCATCAGCATGGAACTCGAAAACTACGAATACTCCAATGGCATTCATGACAATTTAATTTACAAAAATCATATTTCGGGCAGCGTGGACGGAATTCGAATGCTGTATGAAGGAATAGAGCAAAATCAGATTAGCGGGAATATTATTACGGAGAACTCCGGGTACGGCATCGAGATTCCGTGGGGGAATTTCGAAAACACCATCTACGGCAACCACTTTAGCTTCAACACCCTTGGAAACGCGATCGACAACGGCAACGACAACCACTGGTTCACTCAAGACAAGGGCGGCAACTACTGGGATGATTACACCGGCTCCGATCTCAACCAGGACGGATTCGGAGATACGCCGCACCCCGTGCCAGGGACCGCCAACGCGTCCGATGACAAACCTCTCATGGGCGATCAGGGTGATATCTCCGTGTCTCCCATGTCCGTCGCCTTCGAGACTCATGTCATCTCAAAATTGACGCCCCGGCCCCCGGCCGAAAAAACGGTCACCATCACAAATCAAGGCAACGTGGATCTTGCCGTTTTAGGGATCCTACTCGAAGGACCGGATTCCGTGCATTTCGCACTCAATAACAACCCCTGCGAGGGAACGGATATCGCCCCCGGCGGCTCTTGCGTAACGACCGTCGCCTACAATCCCTTTTCCCCCGGGAGTCACGCGGCTGAGCTTGTCATCATCTCCAGCGATGAGAACCAGGACGTGGTTCGGGTGACCATAAACGGCGAGGGGGTTCCGCCTCTATCGGGAGATGTGAACGGCAACGGCATATACGACCTCGCCGATGCGCTGACTATCCTGCAGGTACTCGTCGGCATGGCCCCCGACATCGTCCAGTTCGGGGAAACCGGCGATGGATCCAGCCTGGCGCTTTCGGACGTCCTCTATATCTTAAGACAGATATCAGCCAAGTAATCATGCGCCCAAGGGAAGAGCCAAGGAGCTCTTTGCTCCTGAACAAAACTGCCAATATATGCCCCATACCAAAACGCTGGCGGCAGTAATTGCCCTTTCACCAGGCCGCATGAACAGAATTATCCATTTTTCACCCTCTCTAAAAGGTCGGCGCGCATACTATCGTTTCATATTATTCCCTAATCGGAACAATTTCCACCCGGCGGTTTTGGATGCGGTGGGCGCGGGAATTGTTGTCCTTGACGGGCTGGTTGGCGCCGTAGCCGGTCACGGACATGCGGGCGCCGTCCACGCCTCTGGAAATCAGGTAGTCCTTCACGGCCTGGGCGCGTTGGAGAGACAGGTAGTTGTTATAAGCCGCGTTGTCGCCGGCGGAGCAGGCGTGGCCCTCTATGGAGAGCTTCACGGCCTTGTTGACGTGCAGCACGGACGAAACCGCGTCCAGGGCTGACCTGGCTGCGGGATTGAGTTCCATGGAGTTCAAGTCGAACTGAATGACCGGGATGCTCCAACAGCCGTTTTCATCCACGGGAGCGCCTTTGGGGGTTCCGGGGCATTTGTCGGCCTTGCCCGTCACGCCGTCGTGATCCAGGTCTTTATCCACCCTGACAAGCGTGGCGTGAGCGCTTTTGGCCACGACCTTGCCTTCATACTCGTCAATAATTTCGCCGATGCCGTTTTGGTCTTGGGATTTTTCCGCAGTTACGGCCGGAGGCGGAGCAACGTGCGTTTTGGCCTGTTGGTCCTTGTTGGATGCGCACGCAGGCAGGAGAAGAACGCCAAGGATCAGGGCCAGGATGATGAATCGACTGTTTTTCATGGTTTGTCCTCCTGTATGGATGCCGCTTCGCGGCGCTATTCGTCGGGTTTCGCGGGGCTCTACCCGACCTACGATACTATCAATACCATTCCAGCAAAACCATCCAACCTCGGCCTTGATTAAAATTTTCCTCCAGCCGAAATCGATTGATTGTTATTATCGTTTCCGGTCGCGCCTTCTGTTCTATCGAACCCAGGCAAAAAAACCTTGCCTGGGCCACCCTCGTAAAAACACTGCCGCTTTCGCGAAGCGCCATTTTAAAAGTTTTGATCAAACTTTTTGCCGCTTTGCGGCGTATAGATAAGAAGTTTGCCGCCGGAGGCAAATATCTTTTAGTTTTTCAAGCTGTTATCTTTTCAGTCCATGGCCTTTTGCACGATGCGCAGGCTATGGACGGCCATGACCGGCTTGTATTCCGGGTTTTGATCCAGCATTTCATAATAGAACTTCGATACTTCCGGCCAGGTGTCCACGTCGTGAAAGGCTACGTACCCGCCGGGGATGATAAAAGACGACCAGGCTTCCCAGTCGGCCTTGACGGACTCGTATTCATGGCCTCCGTCCAGGAAAAGCAGGCGGATGGGCTTGTCCCAGGTTTTGGCCGCTTCGGTGGAGGACGCTCTGATGGGGTTGACGTAATCGTCCACGTCCACGGATTTTAAATTCTCCTGAAACTGGTTGAACGTGGTGCCTTGCTTGACCAGGACCTTGCATTCGGCCTTGGCGCCTTTTTGATGTTCGGCCGATCCCTGAAAGTGGTCCACGGCGGTGATTTTTTCCCGTCCGGCGGCTTTGGCCCCCAGGGCCAGCCAGCATGTGGACAATCCCAGGAAGCTGCCCACTTCCACGATCTCCCCGCTCCCCCGCCCCGCCTTGGCCAAAAGGTGCAGCACGTAGCCGTCGGTCATATTCAGCCAGCCCTCAATGTGCTTGAGCTTTTCGAACAATTGCACGAACTCGTAGGCCGTGGACATTTTATGAAAGATGTCCTTGGACTCGGGCAAGACCTGGATGGGCGGCGGCTCCGGGGTTTGAAATTCCGGGTCGAAATCCGGGTCGTTATAATAGTCGCTGGTTTCGTTGATCTTGTGGACCAGAATGACGGCGTGATGCTTCACTTTGTAATGCTTGGAAATCCGCAGCCAATAATCCCAATCCTCGGGACCTACGTAAGGAACGCCCTCATGAGGAACCCGGGTCTTGATAGGCGCAAAAAACCCGACCTTCTCCCCGGCTTCTTTGGTGTGAAGCACGGTGGGGGTGCGGATGATGTTCCGGATGGTCATGATTTTGGGGCCGAACTCAATGGACAGGTTGCAGTTGGACAATTCGCCTTTGCCGTCCAGGTTGCGGTGCCAGTAGGCGTCGCAATAGGCCAGGCCCAGGTCCGGGTTTTGATCCATGAACTTGACCATTTCCTCCATAAAATTCACCCGGTACATGTCGTCGCTGTCCAGATAGCCTATATACCGGCCCCTGGCGCGGCGCAGGCCTACGTTGCGGGGATTGTCGCCCATGCCGGTTTCTTTGTGGACCTGCAGATGGTTTTCCTCCAGCCTGATATAAACGATCCGGTCGTCCTCAAAGCTCCTGACCACCTCTTCGGTGTTGTCGGTGGAGGCGTCGTCAATAATGATCAGCTCAAAATCGGGCATGGTCTGGCGCAGAACGCTTTTGATGGAGCGCCCGATGAGATCCGCCCGGTTGTATGTGGGCATGATAACGGAAACCGCAATATTATTGTCTGTCATGGTTCTCTCTTAAAAAACGGGATCAAAGTCCGTTTCTGGGTCGTAAATGGCCTGGATGGGGATGTTAAATTGGTCCAGGCTTTGTTCCTTCCTGGCAATGCAAGCCAGCATGGGATAATATTTTTTCCGGGCTGCCGGCTTCATCCTGCCGACTTCGAATTCCATTTTTTCATAATAGAAATTCGGGTCTTTCCACCATCTTTCCGGGGATTCGGCCATAAAAAAAGTCACGGGCGAAAATCCATTTTTCCGGTACACGTCATAATACAAAGTCGGCGAAAAATTATAAAATCCGTGATTCACCAGATCAAGAGGGGCCAAATGAAAAACCGTCCCGCCCACCTTAAGCATTCTGACGATGTTGGCGAAGGCGGTTTTGATGTCGAAAATATGCTCCAGGGTGCCGTGCTCGAAAACCAGGTCGTAGGAGTCGGCCATATGATCCGGGACGGGCGTGTTCATGTCGTGGACCATTGTGCAGGATTCGCTTTCCGTAAAATCCACATCATCGTAGTGGTCAAATCCCAAGGCCTGAAAAATTTCCAGGGAAGTGATCCTGTCCTTGCCATCCAAGGGCTTGGATGAAAATCCTTGGGATTCCAGCAACACAGCCATGTCCTTGACCGGACTGGTCGCCTTTTGCCGGGAAAGGGACATGACCCGGCCCTTGTTGTTGACCCGGGGTAAAAGCTCCCGGATTAAAAATTCAACCACGCCTTGTTGCAGAGCCAAAATTCGGCCTCCTTGCCATTAATCAGGGCCGTTATGCAGGTCCTAAAAACAAATCGGTTCAATGCTTGCCTTTCCTCGCCCATTGGACTATTAGAAAAGCTCAAAACTTCCATGAAGCCCAAGGCTTAGCACAGCAGGAAACATTTGTCATGCTTCCCGTCAAGGGAGCGATCTTTCGGAAAATAACATGAGTTTATACAAAAACCTGAAGCCCGCGCATTTAACCGTCCTGGATAAGAAGGAAATCATAGATTATGCTTTGGGCAGGCTGTCCCCCTCCCCGTGCTCCTTTGCAGACCTTGGCGGCATTTGGGACGTGGACGGAGAATATACTTTTCACGCATTTGAAAACCATGACGTGGAAAAAGCCTTTCTCGTGGATACGGACTTTACAGACAAGGCCCTGGCCAAAGCCGAAAAGCGCCCCGCCCTGCAAATCATCCAGGACAACTTCGGCAGACCGGAGGTCGTGGAAAAAATCGGCCCGGTGGACGCCGTCTTCATGTTTGACGTGCTCTTGCACCAGGTCAGCCCGGATTGGGACCGGATCTTGGAAATGTACTCCCGGATCTGCTCCTGTTTCGTCATATTCAATCAGCAATGGACCAGGGGGGATCATACGGTCCGTTTGCTGGACCTTGGCGAGAAAGAATATTTCGCCAACGTTCCCCACGACCCGGAGCATCCTAATTATAAAGGCCTGTTTGACAGGCTGGACGACATGCATCCCCAGCACCGGAGGAAAATCCGGGACATTCACAATATCTGGCAATGGGGAATTTCGGACAAGGACCTGATTGCAAAAATGGAAGCCATGGGTTTCGGCCTCCAGTATTATAAAAACTGCGGACAGTTTCAAAAACTGGAACATTTTTACAATCATGCGTTTGTCTTCAGCAAGCGACCCGCCGTCTGATGAATCTATTCCTGAATAAGCCCCCCGCCGGCCGCAGCCTGCACCAAAGAATATGCGGGCGTTTGGCCCGGGAGTTATCGGCATTTAAAAGAAGCCTGCATGAAGCTATGAACAAGGACCTCGGCGAACAGAGAAAACTGCTTGAAAAGGTGAAAAAACTCAGGTTTCAGGGACGGGCGCCCCAAGCCATGCAAATCCTGGAAGAGGAGCCATGCAGCGAAGCCCTCAAGCCCCACGTCCTGGCCTGTCTCGCGGAGTTGCATTTCTATTTTGGAAACCCGCAAAAAGCTCTGGAATGCGCCGTCCAGGCCTTGGAGCTCGGATATGACTATTGCTCCATGGCCTTTGTGCAGGCATTGTCCCTGCGCGTTTTGGGGGAATCGGACAAAGCAGCGGCCTTGCTGCACAGCATCTTGGAAAAAGCCCCGGAGCACAAAGGCGCCAAGGACGTTCTGCTGCTTATGGAAGGGAAAAGCGTCCGCCCTGAGACCGAAGAAAAACTCCTTAGACTCCGAAAAATGGACCGGCCCCTGGTTATCTCCGTCCGGTCTCCTTCGGACAAGGAAAACGACCCGGAAATGCTGCCTTTATGGGGCGACTATTGGGTGAAGGTGAAACTGGAGCAGGAATTCACGCAAATGGGGCTGGTTGTCTCGCAGGAAAACCCGGACATCATCCTCCATTTCTTGGGCCTGCCGCCTAAATCCATGCCCGAACATACCTACAATATTGTATGGAATTACAGCCATCCGGATATAATCGACCCCGAAATCCTCAGGCGGTTTGACAAAATAACCTGCGCTGCTGTAGATTTTATACCCAAGCTGGAGGCATACGGATACTTAAAGCCGGAACTCCTGCCCGCCTGCACTTCAAAAACGCCGTACAAAACAGAGCCCGTCTACGACATAGTGTTTTTGGGCAACGCCCGGTTAAGCAGGCCGGACGGCAGGGGCGTGGTGGCGGACATGCTGGCCGCGGGCCTGGATTTTAAAGTTTGGGGATACTATTGGGACCGGCTTTTGCCAGAAAAGTACTACGGCGGCAAGTACTGGGAGTACGACCGGCTGGAAGAACTATACGCCGGAACGCGCATCACCCTGAACGACCATCACCCTGACATGGCCCGGGAAGGTTACGTGTCCAACAAAGTTTTCGACATCCTGGCCAGTGGAGGGTTTGTCATTTCACAATCAAATGCGGGGCTGAAGCCCCTGTTCGGCGATTCCGTCCCCGAATATGAAACGCCGGAGCAACTTAAAAAATTGGCCGGGCATTACCTGGATAATCCGGAAGAGCGCGAAGCGCTCAGGCTAAAAGGGCGGCAGGCCGCCTTAAGGCACACCTACCGGAAATGCGCAGAACGCCTATTGAGCGACCTGCTTCCATAGGCCGGCCGGTTCGAGTCAGATCCACATATACTCTCAACAGGGAGAATTAACATATCATGGCGGAAAACAAAAAGCCCATCATCCAACGCTCTATTTACTCCTGGATTCTGCCCGGCAACGTCAAGTGGCACCTGCTGACCGTTTTGTGCATTTCGATCACGGTAGCCGCCAGGGTGGTTCCCCTGGAGATGCAAAAACGGATCATCAACGACGCCATCGCGCTAAAAAAGATGGACATGCTCTACATATACTGCGGCATATACCTGGCTGCGGTGCTTTTGGCTACGGGCATGAAGTTCGCCATCAACATGCTCCAAACCTATATCGGTCAGCGCGCTTTGGAAGGCATGCGAAAAGGGCTATACCACCATATCCTGACCCTGCCCATGAGCTTTTTCCGCAAAACCCCGCCGGGCATGGTGGTCACATCCCTGGTTACCGAACTGGTCTCCTCCGGGGATTTCGTCGGCACGTCCATAGCCATTCCCGTGACCAACATTCTTACTCTTGCGGCTTTCGCAGTGTACCTCTTCATCCTCAACCCGTGGCTGGCCATTATTTCTCTCAGCATCTATCCGGTTGTGCTGTTTCTGGTGCCTTTGCTGCAAAAAAAGGTAAACCACGCCAATAGACAACGGGTTGACGCCACGCGGGATCTTTCCAGCAAGATCACGGAGACCATTACCGGAATCCACGAAATCCACGGAAACGGCTCCTATGATATTGAAAACAAGCGCTACGATTCCATCATAGACAAATTGTTCAAAATTCGCATTGTGTGGACCCTGTACAAACAGGCCGTCAACATTGTGAACAACTTTTTCACCAACATGAGCCCCTTTCTGATCTTCCTTCTGGGCGGCTACCTTGCCATGTCCGGAAGGCTGGAACTGGGCGCCCTGGTGGCCTTTTTATCCGCCCAGGAAAAACTCTACGACCCCTGGAAGGAGTTGATCGCCTTCTATCAGGTGTATCAGGACGCCATCGTCCGCTATCAAAAGACCATGAGCTATTTTGACCTCATGCCCGAACATGAGATCGTGCCGGAAGACGGCAGAAAGCCTTACACCCTGAAAGGAAGCATCAAGGCTGAACGCCTGTCCTTTGTCACTGAAGAAGGTATACGCCTGATTGACAACATCAATCTGGATCTCAAACACGGAGAACACTTGGCCCTTGTCGGGTTTTCGGGGTCGGGGAAAAGCACCCTGGCCATGTGCCTGGCCCAGTTGTACAAGTTCACCGGCGGCAAGGCGACGCTTGACGGCAAGGATATAGAAAAGCTGACCAAATCCGACATGGTCAACAATGTGGGGCTAGTCTCACAATCGCCGTTCATTTTCGACGGCACTATCCGCGAGAACGTGATTTACTCGTGCGAAGCCGCCGCCAATATCGGGGGCAATATGGAAGATATGCCCAACCTGGACCAGATCATCAACGTGCTCCAACAGACGGGCGTTTTCGTAGATGTGCTCCGGTTCGGCCTCAACACCATGGTCGCCCCGAACCAATATCCGGACCTGGTTTCCAAACTGGTTGACGTACGAAAGAAGTTCAAGGAAAACTTTGGGGATATTTTGGATGAATATGTGGAGTTTTTCCATCCGGATCGATACCTGTACCACTCCAGCATCCTGGACAACCTGATTTTCGGCGCGCCGAACAAGGAATCCCTGACCGAAGACGGGCTTGAGGAGAACGAGTACTTCCACCAGTTCCTCCAGGAAGCGGATATTTTCCGGCCCCTGGCGAGCCTGGGAGAGCAACTGGCCAACCAGACGGTGGATATTTTGGGAAATATGCCGGCCGATAAAGTGTTTTTCGAATTAAGCCCCTTATCCCCCTTGGAATTAACGGAATACAAAGAGTTATTGGAGCGCACCAAAAAGCAGCGGCTTCACGAAATGGACGCCAAAGACAAGTGGATGTTCCTCAAACTTGGCTTGCGCTACATCCCGGGGAAGCACAAAATGGTCTCATTGCCGGGCATGCTGGAAAATCTCATCCTGGAAGGCCGGGCCATGTTCAAAGACACAATCATGGAAGACGATCCCCAAGCCGTCTCCTTTTTCCAGGAAGACGAGTACATATACTCCCAGACCATTTTGAACAACATCCTGTTCGGGAAGACCACCACCTCACGGCCTGAAGTCCAGGATAAGATCAACCAGAGCATCATTCGATTCCTTGTGGAAGAGGACTTGCTGGAAACCGTGGTGGAAATCGGCATGGAATTCCGGGTAGGCACCCGGGGCGAAAACATGTCCGGCGGCCAGCGTCAAAAAATCGCCATCGCAAGGACGTTTCTCAAAGCGCCGCCCGTGCTTATCATGGACGAAGCGACCTCGGCCCTTGACAACAAATCCCAGACACGCATACAAAATCAAATAGACCGGCGCTGGAAGGGCAAGAGCACGCTGATCGCAGTTGTTCACCGGTTGGACATAACGGTAAATTATGATAAAATAGCCGTGATGAAGGCCGGAAACATCGTTGAAATGGGAACTTATCAGGAACTCATGGACAAGAAAGGAATGCTGTATGAGCTCGCACATGGTAGACAAGACTCCTGATCAAAAGTGCCAGGACTCATCAGGCTTGACTTGTGAGTTCTCCCAAAACCTGGATATCCTTCGCCAGATTGACTTGTTTTCGGCTTTGCCCATAGAAAGCCTGAAAGTCTTTGCGCTCATGAGCTCCAGGGAAAAATACAAGGCCGGCGACGTCTTGTTCCAGCAGGGCGAGGACGACGGCCAGGCTTTTTATATTTTTTCAGGCGCGGGAGAGCTTGTGTATAAAGGCGACGGACCGGAGGAAGTGATCCGCACCGTGGGGGCGGGACAAATGATCGGGGCCACGGCCATTCTGGGCGAAGTGCCCAGGCTGTTCTCCTTCCGGGCTGTAACCGAGTTGGAATGCTTTTTAATGGAGCGGGAGAAGTTCCGTACCACGTTGGAGCAGTTTCCCGCTATATTGCCCAAAATCATTAAAACGCTGGTCCAAAAAATCCATGCCAGGGAAAAGGTGTTTCTCACATCCAGGAATCCGGACTGTGAAGCGTGCAAAAAAAACCTGGGCGTCATCTTTGACTGAACCCTTTATCGCGAACAAAGGTCCAGCTAATGACAGTCGGCGAAATCAAGGTCTCATTAAAAAATAAACTGGCCGAACTCGAAAAACTGCACGAAAAGATCGAGGAGTTTCTCGCATCCAAGGGGGGCTCCCGAAAGGCTCTTTTTCAACTTAAGCTGGCTTTGGAAGAGGTCTTTGTGAACATCGTCCACTACGGGTTTGAAGATGACAAGGAGCATGACATCAACATGACCCTTTCCTTTACGCCTCCTTACATCACCATTCAGGTGGAGGACGACGGAAGGGCCTTTGACCCCATCAATGCGGAAGAACCGGACTTGTCAAAGCCCCTGTCCTGCCGGGCTCCCGGAGGCTTGGGCGTTTTTCTGACCAAATGGTGCTGCGACCTGAATTATCGCCGTGAAAACGGCAAGAACATCCTGACTATCAAAAAGACTCTTGTAGATAACGACAAGGAATCCAATACGGGTGCAAACACCGCGTAA
Organism: Desulfatibacillum aliphaticivorans DSM 15576; assembly: GCF_000429905.1. Classification (NCBI taxonomy): domain Bacteria; kingdom Pseudomonadati; phylum Thermodesulfobacteriota; class Desulfobacteria; order Desulfobacterales; family Desulfatibacillaceae; genus Desulfatibacillum; species Desulfatibacillum aliphaticivorans. Next base: position 125,819 of record NZ_AUCT01000012.1, read on the forward strand.
GAAAAGAGGATAACATGGATATCATTGAAGAAAAAAGCAACGACATAGCTGTTTTCAAACTCAATGGCAGCCTGGACTCCAACACATCCCCCGCTTTTGAAGAAAAGGTGGTGGCGATCATTGAAGGCGGAACCAGCAAGATCATTGTGGATTTTTCGGGCCTGGATTATATTTCCAGCGCCGGCCTGCGGGTGCTGAACCTGGCGTCTGTCAAGCTCAAACCGTCCAATGGGAACCTGGTCCTTTGCTGCCTCCAGGATTATGTTCGGGAAGTTTTTGAGATTGCCGGATTTGACCAGTTTTTGCCCATTGTCGCCACCATGGAAGACGCAACGGCGAAATTCAACTAAGGCCTATGAGGCCCCGCTTGCCCAACTCCCGGATGAACTGGGTTACGGAGGTTTCAGCCTCTTTGGGATGAAGACGGTATTGCCCGGCAAAGGCCTTAATCAGGCGGCCGACGCTTTTTTCGCCGTCGATCATGTCCCAGGTCGCCGTGCCCAGGGCGTCCAGTTGAATCCTCTTTATTTGGACCGGCGGGGCTTTGCGCCCTATTCTTTTCATGATTCCGGCGATAAACGGCCTGACAGTAACCGGATACTCCAAAACCACATCCCCCGACTCCAAACGCGTTTCCACCACGTCGCGATTTTTCATGGGAACAACCGCCAAGGCCTCTTCCCTTGAAATGAGAGCGGTTTCCTGTTTTTTGTCCGAGGCGCCGGCCCGGCCTTTTTTCCTATGTGATTTCATAATGTGCGCAGATCTGGTCAAATAAATCCGGTTCCGCTTTCCGCCCTTCCATAACCACCGCCAGGATGCGGTTTTCCTTTTCCAAATGCCATAGCCTGTACCGGGCCCAGGCGCCCCTTATCTTCAGCTTGTCCAACACGCCTTTCAAACCCTTTCCCGGGAGCTTTTCAAACTCCACCGCTTCCCATCCCATATGTTTGCTGAAGGCAGGCTCTCCCGGCAGGTCGGAAAAAACGGACCTGGCAAACCCTTCCAGGCCGCCATTGGCCAGCAGAACGGAAGCCGGGCTGTACCGGTATAAATGCAGTTTTGCGGAATCCGACGAAAATGACAGGCTGAACTTGCCTGGCAGGAAGGAATGGGAAGTCAATTGGAATTGATCGGGCGTCTCCGCGTAAATGTCAAACAGGGACCATGCGCCGAATCCGCTTTCCGAATGATCCCTGAAGCTCTCCAAAACCCGGGATGGAGCGGCCCCTTCCTTGAAAAACTGCAGGATGGAGGCGTTGCGGCAATCCGGACAATAAAGAAGCAGGCCCTTGGCGCCTGCGTCGTCCCCGTGCCAGGAAAAAGCGCTGGCGTCGAACCCCTTCACGCTTTTGGCCCATTTGGGCGGAAGCTCGCAGGGCTCCAGGGTTTTGGCAAGTTTTCTCTGATGTATGGAAGCCAGTTTTTTCAACTGGGTCTTGTGGGAAAACCGCCCTTTGACAGGCCCCCATTTCACCTCCATGACAGGACCGTCCTTATCCTCCAACACCAAATACCTTTGCCCCACTTCCAGAGGCTGCCAGGACTGGGGGCAAATAAAACTCACGTGGTTCCAGGAGATCCGGGACCAGTTTTTCGGAACGTCCTCCACGGCCGTCAACGGGGCAGCAGCGTGGACCAGTCAGGGACTTCCGTTGCAGAACCCGGCCCCTTGGACTCGGGCTTATATTTCTTGCGCCAACAAGCCCTTTCCTCATCCACCAGATTGGTCATGGTCATCTTGATGACGTTTCCGATCCTCTGTTCTTCGTCCCTGGTGTTATGCTGAATTTTCAACGTAATGCGATTGTTGTTTTCGTCAAAAAAGATCCACTTCCAGGCTATGAAAACCTGAAAGGAATCCCCTTTGTATTCATTGGGAGCGCCGAATTTCTTCTTGCAGTTGTTCAGCAAGGAGTCGAAAAATTTCTTGGAGTCGTCCGCATATTTGAATTCTATGCGCACAATGCGGCCGTGGTCGGCGCACATGCCGTATTGCACGTTGCCGCTTTTGAATCCCTTAGGCGGAACAATTTGAACCTCTTCACAAAGCCCTTTTTCATACACCGCCATAGCCGTCCCAGGGATTACCAGCTCCTGGCGGCTGGATATATTCTCCCCCAAAACCAAACCGCCCAATTCGTGGGGGGCTTTGGCATGGCTTACAGGAGCCAACAAGAAAAACAAGCTGATCAAAACCAACAAAGGATATTTTTTCATGATTTTCCGTCCTGACTCACTTACTGGTTGAAGGTTGCTTAATGATATATCAAACATACAGCCGCCAATCAAGATTTCCTGAAGCAAAACCTGTTCCAATTCATTTACGAACGGCTTTTGAGGCATGAGCGCCTCGGCGCCTCCTGCTCACTCTCCTTCCATAGCGCTGTAATTTCAATGATCTGTCGCCATTGGCATGAACGGACTTTTACAAATCCTGGGCGCCCGACAAATACGGCGAAAGGCTGGAATACAGCGACGCCTAAGCAGAATAAAGGCGGGCCTCTCCCATGGCGATTCATTCCGCGTCGCCGCGGGCTGGATCTGCTTTCACGCCATGACTTCTTCATGGATCAAAGGGATGATAAACCGGGATTGCACCTTGCATGCGGAATCCGGCTGCCGCTCGACCGCCAAGGCCGCCACGTGATGCTCTGTGGGAGTGAGCAGCCGGAAGGCCCAGGCTTGGGGATCGTCCTCCAGGAGAGGATCCAGGACGATGCGGGGGTGGCCGCTTTCGGCGGCTTCAAAGGAAAAAAGGTCCAGGCCCATGGACAAGCCCACGCCCCGGGCTTTGATGTAAGACTCTTTTAATGTCCAGATATTGAAAAAAAGGCGGCGTTTGGCGTATTCCGGGACTTCTTTCAGCAGGTTTGCTTCATACGGAGAAAAATAACGGGCGGCAAAGCGGTCAAAATCCCGCTGCCTGTCCCATCGTTCCACATCCACGCCCACGGACCCGTTTAGGGTTACAGCGCAGGCAGCCATGCCGTGAGTATGGGCCAGGTTGAACTGTAAAGGAAGAAGCAGGCATTCCTCCGCCAACCTCGGTTTGCCGTGGTTGTTTTTGTCAAACCGCCACTCATGGGGTTTCACGGCGGCGTAGCGGGAAAGCACGCAACGGACCAAGGCTCTGGACACCAGGCTGGTATGCCTGTGCCAGGGCATGATATAGCGGGCCTGCTTTTCTTTCTCCTCTTCCGTAAGGAGAGAATGATATGAAGCCAGGAGATCCGGATCCTGTATGTCTTCGGGACAGGTAAACCATACATGGACCTGCCCGGGCTCCAAATTTAATTGGGGCAGGTTTTCCACAAAACTTTTCTCCTCCTACAAACGAAACGTCAATCAGGCTTGTATGCGGCTAATTGGGGAGAAATAAGCACTCCCTGCAGCTTAAGCTGATCAACCCGGTGCAGATAAGCAGCGCCGTTCATTAGATGCCGGGCGACATGCGCCGCCTGACGGTTCTCCGGAGCTTCCATGCCGGTCCCTTTCACCCAGGCGTTAAATGCTCCGATGCACGAACCGCACCATATCTGGTAGTCCATCTCCCGTCCAGGTTCCCCCTTATTGGCCCAACGGGATGACAAGCCCAGATACCAGCGAAATATCAGCGCCATCTTCTTTTTGGGATCCGCCTCGGCCTTGGCGACCAAACCGGGATCCCTCTGGGAAAAAAAGTCTATGGTATCAGCCCATATTTCGTCCAGATTTTTTTTAAAAATCTGATTTTCCAGCTTTTCCCGCTCGTCAGGCGGAATGCTTTCTATGGATTCGCACCTGCTGTAAATGTCGTGCAGTTTCGCAGCCCTCACTGCAAAAAGGGAACCGCGTTTTAACACCTGCACCTTAACTCCTAACTCAAACATATCAGCCGAAGGCGCCATCACAGTATCCGCCATATCAGCCTTGGCCAAAAGTCCCTTTACATGGTCCGAGGCCCCGGATTCCACACAGGCCTGATTCACGGAGCCGGTCACTATATATTCCGCTCCCATGACAAAAGCCGCTAAAACCGCCTGGGGCGATCCCATCCCCCCCCCGGCGCCCACGCGCACGGCAACCGGATAATTGCGTTTGGCCTGGATTTCGTCCCGCAGGCTTAAAATGGACGGCAGGATGGTCACCAGAGCCCGATTGTCCGTATGCCCGCCGGAGTCCGCCTCCACGGTGATGTCGTCAGCCATGGGAACCTGACGGGCCATGTCAGCCTGATCCTCGGTAATCACTCCTCCGGAAATCAGCTTTTTCAAAACCCTTTCCGGCGCAGGCTCCATAAAACGGCTGGCGACTTCCTTGCGGGAAACCTTGGCGATAATCCGGTTTCCGATGACAATATTGCCTTGGGCGTCCCGGCTTAAGCCCGCGATCCGGTATTGTACAATGCTGGGAGTCAGGGCCATGAACGCCGCCGCTTCCACGGCTTTCACGCCGTATTTGATGTAAAGCTCGGCCACGGCCTGCTCCACGGCCGGTTCGTGGGGGCTATGGATAAAATTGAAAAGATAAGGGCCGTTGGGAAGATTTTTCTGGATGGCCAGGATGGCCTCCTCCACCGCCGAAGGAATCAGACCGCCCGCGCCGAAAGAGCCCAAAAAGCCCGCCTTGCCCAAGGCCGTCACCATTTCCACAGAAGCGATTCCATTGGCCATGGCGCCTGCATAATACGGATAGTCCGTGCCGTAGGTCTTGCCGAATTCGGGATTGCCCAGGCTTTGGACGGGCAGCGCCGGCGTCATGGCAATGACTTTGGGGCCCGCGCCGGGCTGGCGGATGGGCTCCGCAGAGGTCAGGCCTATGCGGCCGTTATTGTCCACCACCAGCAGGTTTTGCGACAAATCCTCAAGCAGCGCTTTAACTCCCGCCTCGTCGTATACAACCTGTTCCTCGGGTGCGCTCCAGCCAAAATCAAAAACCCGCCCCTTGGGCGAAAATCCTACGGCGTCCTGGTTCATAAAAAATCTCTCCAATTATTTTTTTATCCTGCATCCCGAATGCAAAAACCCGCGTCCGAGACTTCGTAAATCCGAATATTATCCTTCCACAAATTGCCGTCCGCCTTGATCACAATAGCGCCGGGCCCTTGCTCCACGCTCTTCACGTGCAGTTCCAGGGTCATGCGCTCATTGGACGGGATGATCTGGCCGCGATACTTCCAGACGATGGAGTCCGTCATCTGGGTGAAATACGGACTGGCGAATTCCCAGCCCAGGCCTTGCTGAACGGCGAAAACCTGCAAAGCCTGCAGCATGGCTTCCACGCCTAACGATCCGGGCATAACCGGATCGTTATGAAAGTGGCAAGGGTAAAACCAGTCCGCGGGGTTCACCTTTTTGTCCGCATAGATATAGCCCTTGCCGAATCGGCCAGAGTTCTCCACCATAAGGACTCTGTCCAAAAACTGCAATTGTTTTCCCGACAACCCATAGTGCGGCTTGGATGGGGAAACGGCGAACTCGGCCGGAACTCCGTTTTGTAAATCAACCTTGATGGTTGGGGCGTCGTCCTTCAGCCATTCCCGGGCGTGCAGAGGATGGTTGTTCGCGCCGCCGTCCAGGCCGATCTGATCGGCCAGGGCTTCTTTGGTGAAATAGCCGAACGCCGCAGTTCCCTGGTAAAACGCCTCCCCTTCCGCCAAAAGATTAAACTCGAACTTCTGAATGATGGAGCCGCCCGCCTTGGCCGTGGTTGTCAATCGGGATCGATTCGTTATGGTGCGGCCCCGAAGATCGGGCAGGCTGGTCAGCGTTCCTTCCCCGTCCAGGTTGCGAAAAAAAAGATCCTTCTCCGGGATGAGCAGCGTCGTCTGCATGTAGGTGGAAATAAATCCGCAAGGCTGCAGGGCGATCTCCATAAACATGGAATACGGCATGATTGCGGGCCAGTTGTTCTGCGCGCAAAACCAGGCGTCCTTGGGAACGTCATACTCGGAAACCACGCTGGCCGAATTGCGAAAGTCCCCCGGCGTTCCTTCCACCTCCAGAACCCGGGAAATCAACTGCAAATCGCCGTTGGGGGTTCGCGGCGGCTGGCGATCCTTATAAATATCAAAGGCCGGGCCAAAGCATTTTGCAATGTCGCCGACGGCGAATTCCTGCAAGTCGCTGTTGTCAAACAAAGGTTTTGGCGCCGGGGTTTCCTGCTCTACTTCAATCACAGCCGAGGGGTCTTTTTCGGACAGGCGGACGCCCAGATCCTTAAAATCCACCACCACCTTGTCGCCCAAAAGAATGTCCACGTCGGCCACGGCGTAAGGCTCGGGCGCCAGGCCGATCTCCTTCACCTCCATGCGGTAGGTTAAAAGGGAGTCTTCGGGCGTCACCTGGCCCCGGCATCGCACCTTTTGAGGCAGGCCGATGATGGGCTGGAACCGGGCGTCCCGGGTTTTTGTCTGCAAGCCCAAAAACAGGGTGAAAAACTGCAGCAACTGCACGCATCCCTCGGCCATGAGGGACCCGGCCATGACCTCGTCGTCCTTGAAATGGCACGGAAAGTACCAATGGTCCGGACGTAGATCCTTGTGGGCGATAACCTTGCCCAGGCCCCAGGGGCCGCATTGCGGATCCACGGATTCCACCCGATCCACCATGAGCATTTGCTGGGCGGCGAATTTCAGGGAGGGATTGGCGCCCTGCTGGTCGTAATCCGGGCCAAAGCACGCGGCCGGGCGGCCTTCGATGATATGCAGCAAGTCCTCCTTGGAAAAGGAGCGGCGATCGCAATCAAGAAAAGGCGCAAACTTGGTCGGAATAATCTTATTCCTCTCTTCCTGCTCGGCTTGGGTGCGGATGATGCCCTTGCCTGCGGCCAGTTCCTCGTCGGAGAAAAATCCCGCGCACCCGCCGTCCATGGTCAGGACCAGTCGGTCGTCCACAAAGCATTCGTAGCTGAAAAAGAAAAGCAGGTTGCCGCCGTTCCGGGCGAAGGAATTGATGGATATGTCGTACCGGAGGGTTTCCCCTTCTTTGGCCAGATCCTCCATGAATGTGAGGGTGCAATCCAAAAGGCGGTACACCCGCTCGCCTTTACATTCAAAGTCAATCCCCAGGTAGCTGATAAGCAAAAGATCGCACTGACCGGACTCCACGGAAACCGCCCAGGGAATCTGGCCGTCGATCAAGAACCAGGCGTCCTTTTCAATGTCAAACTCCGTGGTCATGGCGCTTGGCTTGAACTCGCCCCGCTCTCCTTGTAGCTTGGTGACGCGGGAGACCAGCAAATACGGGTCCATGGGCAGCCGCACCCGGCGTTTGTAGGAGTCGATAATACCGTATTCCGGCCCGAAAACTTGGGCGATATCCCCTTTAGCAAAGGTTTCCAGGTCTTGCCGATCCCATATGGCCGATTTGGCCGCGGACTTTGGGACAACCGAAGCGGGAGCAGTTGGGATATCGATTGGGGGGACTGGAGAGAATTCAGGCAATGGCCCCGCCAACGGCTCCGGGTTCACTTCCTTTTCCATGAGTCCGGCCTGCATGGCGATAAGCTGCTCCATCTGCCTTAACGCCCTGGCCCTGTTGCGCAAAAAGGATTTGTGCCCTTCCGTGACAAGCGTCTGATTTTCCCTATACGCCTGCATCATCAAGGGATGGGAGGGCGCGGCGGCTGTCTGGGCCGCCAGAGGTTCCGGCGCGGGTTCGGCGTACGGAATTTTTTCCACAACGGGAGTAACCGGCTTTTCAGGCTTAACCTCGGGTGTTTCTTCTTTTACCTGGCTGAACAATTTTCTGGCTTCGGGAATGATGGCCTCTTCTATGCTCTCCCCGCCCAAAGTCACGGTCTTGATCAACTGCGGGCCGTCTGGCGATTTTTCCGGTCTGGGAATGACGCACTCCAGGTCCATGGGAATCTGGTGGGAGAACAAACGCGCAAGAGCCCGAAGCATGGAGGTGCGGCATCCGGCGCCTTTACGGTCCGTTGCCACGGCCAGGTGTTCGCGTTCGCCCAAGGTTTCGGCAATGTATTGAGTGCAGTTTTCCCGCGGCCCCAATTCTATGAACACCCGCGCGCCCAGGTCGTAGGCTTTGTTGACCAGGGAGGCGAAGTCCACTTGGGAGCAATACATTTCGGCAATATTGCGGGCGATGGCGTCCTGATCCAACTCAAGAGGGCTGCACCCCACGGTGGTCAGGAATTCCACGTCCCGGACAGGGGCGGTCTCCAGGCTGTGCAGGGAGACCATCTCGTTATAGTCCGCACGCACGATATCGCAATGGATGGCGTCGCCCATGGGGACTTCAAAGTATTCGCAGCCTGCGTTTTGGATGACCCGCATGCAGGCCGCTTCCTCACCGGCGATCACGACCTCGCCCGGGGTGTTGGTAAAGGTGTGGAAAACCCGCTGCTTGCGGCCGCCGGTTTTTTCCGAGGCCATGACCTCGCGCAGGGATTTAGGGTCGGTTTTCAAAGCAAAGCAATGCCAGATTTTCTCCCTATCCTCCTCTTGCGGGGGCATGCCCCAGGCCTTGCGGACCGTGTCCATGGGGCCGGCCAGGCGCGTTTGGAAAACAGCCGACTTCCGTAACTGACGGCTCATGGCGTCGGTTCTTCCCCATACGCCCAAGCTGTACAGCATGGAAATCTCGCCCATACTGTACCCGAAAGCCATGTGCGGCGTAATCCCAAGGCATTTACGCACGGCGTCGGTGCGGGCGATGGCAAAAAGAATTCCACTTTCAAACATGGCGATGGCGCTTTTTTCCAAGGCCCAAACCTGCTTGCCCGGCGGGGTGAAAGTCATGCCCCGGGGATACAAAAGCCCGTCCCGCCAGAGGTCGCCCAGGTCGTTTCCGGGCGCCATGCAGGTTTTGGCGCATGCCGGGAAGAGCTGAAAAAAATCCCGGCCCATTTGGGGGTAGGAGCTGAATCCGCCGGGATACACAAAGGCGACCTTGCCTTTGTCGCCCATGGGATTGGGGGAGAATGCGCTGCCCCGGACGGAAAACCAGTCCCGGCCGGTTTGAAAGGCCTTGGCCATGCCTTGGCGTGCGGCGTCAATTTCGTTTTGCAATTCCCTGAGGTCCGCGCCGATCAAAGCCAGGGAGTATTTGCCGGGCTTCAGCCTGTAAAAAAATTTGCGGGAGCATTCAGCCGGACTTTTTCCAGCCTCCAAATCCTGCATTAACTCGTCCAGCCGGCTTTCCAAAGCGCGCCGGTCGTCCCCGGCCAGGGGAATGATGAAAGGCCCGCCAAAGTTCCAGAGAGCGGAGGACTCCTTTTGCCCCTCTCCGGCCAGAATCATGTGTCCGGCGCAGCCGTCCAAGCCAAGGCCGCTGACAGCCGCGATCCGCTCCTGCTTTTCCTGCTGAGCGAACCAGGGCTGGGATCTTTCCGGGACAAAAAAACGGCAATTCTCCCAGGATTCTGAATTTTTCGGCGCGGACCAGCCCGGAGTCCGGGGTAAAAATCCGTGCTCCGCACACAGGGCGGCCCGGATGATAGACGCCATTTGTGAAGCGGCAAAGGAATGGCCGAACAAGGCCTTGGCGGAGCCCAAAGCGCAGGAAGGCGCTTCTCCGCCGCCGTAAGCCGCGAGCAGACCCGTTTTTTCCGCTTCGTCATATTCCGGCATGCCGCTGGCGCAGGCTTCCAAACAGCCTATGTCTGCAAAGGATACTCCAGCTTCCCGGACCGCTCTTTTGGCGGCGGCCTCCACAGCCAGGGCGTCCGCCCCCTGCTCCAAAGCCAGGGAGCGGATCACGCAATGGATAGGGTCGAAATTTTTCCGAGCGTCGTTCGCTTTTTTTAGAACAATGGCGCCCGCGCCCTCCCCTATCAGCCAGCCGGTGTTTCCTTTGTCGAATGAAAGAGTCGCCCGGCCTTTTTGAGTTGGATGCTTCAAATTTCTCCACAACACATTTTCCGGGCTGCCGGAAAGATCCACGGCGCCCACAACCACGGCATCCACCTCGCCTTTTTCCAGAAGCATGGCCGCAATTTCAACGGCCTTGAACACGGAATTCTCCTCGCTGGAAATCGTAAAGGCCGGGCCGTTAAAATCCCACAACGAGGCGATGCGGGCGGCCATGATATTACCGATGAAGCTGGTGTACTGGTTGACCTTGGCGGCGTTGCAGACCGCGTTCTTGCAAAGACTTGTCAACTTGCCAACCTCGGGCGCGGCTTCTTTACCCAGGGCCTGGGGCAGCCGCGTGTCCTGGTTTACCCGTCCCCGGTAGCGATGCAGTTCCGGCTCAGCCCCCATGGCTACCAGGACGGCCGTGTTTTGCCCCTGTTTAAGCCCGGCCCGTTGAATGGCTTTGTCCGCAACCTTCATGGCCAGCATTTGCTGAGGGATTAACTGGTCGTCCGGGTTGGGCGGAATTTTAAATCGTAAAAAGTCCAGGTCAAAGTCCCGGATGTAGGCCCCTTTAGGCGCTTTGCCGTCCTCAAAGCCGTATTGCTTCAAAAGGGCGGGATTTTTTTCCAGGCCTTTCCAGCGCTTTGGAGGCAAGGGGATGAACTGCTGCTCGCCCTCGTAATTGGCCCGCAGGAACTCGTCCAGGCTGGAGCAAGAGCCGAAATGGGCGTCCATGCCGATGACCGCCAGTTCCGGAAAAGGGGATTCCGTTGCGGAATCGTCTTCCGCCGGACCTCCTTTTTCCGGCGCAGGCTCGAAAATCATGTGGGCGTTGGCGCCGCCGAATCCAAAAGCGCTCACGGCGCCCAATTTCTGTTTTTCCTGCTCAGGCCATAGGATGGAGGCGGCGGGAATTTTGCCCGAAAAATACTTGTTCTTGGAATCCGCAGGGGCTTCCAGGCCAACGGTTCCGGGGATGGCGCCGTTTTGCAGCGATAAAATAACCTTGATCATCCCTGCCATGCCCGCTGCAGTGAGCAAATGCCCCAAGCCCGCCTTGACCGATCCAATGTAGGGTTTGGCTTTGTGCTGGCTGAAAAAGGCCTCCATGGAGTCCAGCTCGATGCCGTCGCCCAGAGGCGTGCCCGTGGCGTGGCATTCCACAAATCCCACCTGGGAGGGACTGACTCCGGCGTCCTCATAAGCCCGTTCAAAGGCCATGGCCTGGCCTTTAGGGTTGGGGCTTAAGACTGAGGCGCCCCTGCCGTCATTGGATAGCCCTGCGCCGCAAATCACGCCGTGGATGCGGTCGCCGTCCCGAAGTGCGTCGTCCAGGCGTTTGAGCACGAACATCCCGGAGCCCTCGCCGGCAACCAGGCCGCCGGATTTTCTGTCCAGAGGCAGGCTTTCCTTGTTATGGGGGTACGCCTGAAAAATGGAAAAGCCCATGTTCACGAAAAAGGGGTCCGCCGCGCTGACTGCGCCGGCCAGCATCATGTCCGCCCGGCCGGAGTTCAGATAGTCGCAGGCCAGCCTTACGCTGTACAGGGAGGACGAGCATGCGGCGTCCAAAGCCAAGCGGGGGCCGTTCAGGTTGAACGCCGTAGCGGTCAAATAGGCGGGCCAGCCGGATATTGCTCCGTTTTCCCAGGCCGGATCTTTTTTTCCCGGCCATGGGGGAAAAGAAACACTGTCGCCTGCGCCCGCCTTTTTCAGGGCGAATTCCACGGCCTGCTCCATCATGGGGATGAACAAGGCGTTGGAGGCCTGGGTGGGAAAGGACAGGTTGCCCAAAATCAAGCCGGTCCGGCCGGGAATGCCGTCAGGAAAGCAGCCGGCGTCCTTCAGGGCTTCCATGGCGACGTACAAGGACCACTGGTGCAGAGGGTCCAGGGTTTTCAGGTCGACGCCCGGAATATCAAGCGCATGCAAGTCGGGCGAAAAATCCGTTATGTATCCGCCCCTGGCGCAATAAAAGCGATCTGCCGCCCCTTTTTCCGGGGAAAAATAGTCCATGGGATCCACGCCCATGCGTTCTTCCATTGCAAGGGTGCGGCAGTCCTTTAAGGCGATGAGGTTGTCCCAATACTCCCCGGGGGTCGAAGCCCCGGGAAACAGGCATGACATGCCTACAATGGCGATTTTTTTCATGGATTTTTCCATTAGACGGCCAGGGCGAATAATTTGGTCAGGCCTTTGCTGACCGTAACCTCGGCGCCAAAAACCCGGGAGTAGACGGTCCCGTGGTCGTCATGGGCGCAGATATCCGCTTTCATGGAAGTATCGGAGCTTTCCAGCACGTCCAGGGTGACGAAAAACTCTTGCCCGTGGGCGATGGGCCTGTACTGCTCCACCGTATTGGCCCTGGCGGGCAGGCTGCCGGCTTCGCAGTGCTTGCGCACCCAAATCAACTGGCTTTGAAAGTGCACGTCCGCCGTAAAGGGGTCCATGGCGCCGACGGGGAACTGCCCCTGGCTTTCCGGCGGAATAATAGGCACGCAGGCCTTTAAGGTGAGTTTTTCTTTTGTGCAGTTCAGGACCTTTTGGATCATCCGAAAATTGGGGCCGTGGAACAGGGTTCCGTCCTTATAAAAAACGGCGCCGTCTTCAGGCATTTTTTCGTTCAGATCCAAATTGTCATAAACCGGCGCGTCGGGCGCCTGGGCCAAAAGCCTGACCATGGCTTTGTAATGGGGAATCCGCTTGCCTTCCTTGACGCTGTATATCCGAACGTCCAGTTCAACCTTCTCGGCATCCCTGACAACCTCTTCGGCGTCCAGGATGTATTCTCCGGCCAGGGTTTTGTCAAAAACAATGCCCTTGAACAGCTTGTAATCCCGGCAGCGGAAAAACCGGTATCCGGGGGCAAACTGCTCGCAGGCGTCCGCCATCCACGACATGACGCAAACCGTGGGAAGCACGGCCCAATCGCCGATCACGTGATCCGGCAAAAAGGGATTGCATTCCAGGGACATCTTCCGCGAGACCCTATGGTTGACAAGCGGCGCGTCCGTCATTTCAGGAGGCGTTTGCATGGAACTGCCCACAAGCAATTGAACGGTTTTTCCGCCAAGCAGGGAGGCGGTAAAAATGCCGGCGCCCTCGTCCAGGGGGATGACCGCCACCTTTTTCTGCTGGAACATCCTTTTCAGTTCCGGGGAAACCATGCCTCCGTCCCAGGGGCCCCAATTGATCGTAACCACTTTGCAAGAGGGATGAATGGATGCAAAGGCGTAGGCGAACTTGTTCAACACCTCGTTGGCGGCTGCATAATCCGCCTGGCCGGGGTTGCCGTAAAACCCCGCGGCGGAAGAGAACAAAGCCAAATATTTGAGATCCGAAGGATTCATGCAGGCCAGCATGGCCAACAGGCCGTCCACCTTGGTGGAGAACACAGCGTTGAAATCCTCGGGCGTTTTGTCCTCGATAAATTTGTCCTTAAGCACGCCCGCCCCGTGGATGATTCCCGTAAACGGACCTGTCTCCTTGACGACCGGCGCCAGTTTTTCTTTCAGGTCCGAGGCCTGGGTAACGTCCGCGCTCACATACCGGGCTCTGCTTCCGGCGTCGCGAATGGTTTGGAGGGTCTGGCGAATCTCCCGGGAAGACGCAATCTCCCGCGCCATGGCCTCCACCTTCTTGGGCGTGGGTTTTTCGCCCAGGGCGGTTAAATGCTCCATGGCCTTGGCTTTGAGCTGCATAAGGTCCTGGCAGCCGTCGGCCCAATCCGGATCTTTTTCCATCATGGCCGACCTGCCGGTGAGCACGAACACGGCGGGAAGCTCCTTGGCCAGGTTCATGACGCACTCGGCAGTTACACCCCGGCCGCCTCCGCTAACCAGGAAGACCTGATTTTTCTCCCTGAGGATGGATTCCAAAGCCGGCAAGGCTTCCGAAATAGGGTCCGGGACCAAAGTCATGCGGCCTTCCGCGGTATAGCCGGCTTCCTTGATGCGGACGTCCGGGTCGAAAATTTCCGACATGATGCGTTTGGCCGCCCTTTCCGGCGCCAGGGCGGGGTCGAGGTCCACGCCCCGGCAAAATACTCTGGGCCATTCCAGGTCCAAAGTCTTGACCAGCCCGAACAGGCCGCCATGGATGGGGGAGTAGTCGTCTCCGGCCATGCCCAGGGATCCATCCATTCTGGCGACGGCCAGGAAGAACCGCCGGAAATCCCCTTGTTTCTCGGCTGTCAGGGAGCCTTTGACATGCCTCGCACAGGAAAAGGCCAGTTCCAGGCCTTCCCGGGCCAGGTCCTCGGCTTCCGGCGACAAATGGAGGAATCCGCCGATGGGGCCGTGATCATTGGCCGCCCTTTCCAGGGCGTAGCGGACGGATTCGTCCCGGGTGTCCTGAAGCAGGATGCTTGCAGCCTCGCCCAGACCAGATTTTGAAGCCCAGGGCGGAAGTATCACCACCGCCGGCATATCTTCATACTTCAGGCGTTTCAGCAACTCCGCGGTCAGCCCGGTTCCTTCGCTGATGACCACGCATACATGATCCTGGGGAAAATCAAAATGCAACCGGTCCGCCGGCGGCAGGGGTTTGATCTTTACGCTGCTGCGCTGCACCGGAGTATTTTCCGCTTCAGGTTGAATGGTGGGCTTTGGCGTTTCGGCTTCCACGGGCACGGATGCGCCGCCGGTTCCGAATTCCAGTTGCGCCTGAACCGGTTTGGCTTTCGCAGGCTTCATGGCCGCGCCCAGCCGGTCCACCACCTGCTGCAAAGTGCGGAGTTCGGCCAATTCGTCCGGGTTGATCTCCGGCAAATTGGGATAGGCGTCCATCATGGCGCCCAGAATCTCCACTCGTTTGATGGAGTCGATGCCAAGGTCCGCCTCCATGTCCATGGACAGCTCCAGCATGGACGCGGGATAGCCCGTCTTTTCGCTTACGGTTTGCAGCATGAATTCCGCCAATTCCTCCAAACCGGGCAGACCGGAGGGTGACGCAGGCTTTGCCTCGGGGGCGTGAGAAACCGGAGTCGGCGCTGCCGGCGGTGCTGGCGCTGCCTGACTGGACGCGCTTTTTTCAAGCCGATCCGCCACCTGCTGCAGGGTGCGAAGATCGGCCAATTCGTCCGGGTTGATTTCGGGCAAATTGGGATAGGCGTCCATCATGGCGCCAAGGATCTCCACCCGTTTGATGGAGTCAATGCCGAGGTCCGCCTCCATGTCCATGGATAGTTCCAGCATGGACGCGGGATAGCCGGTTTTTTCACTCACGACCGACAGCATGAACGTGGCAAGCTGCTCGATGTCCGGCAGATCGGAAGCGGCTTGTCGCGGCGCCGCAGGCGCGGCCGGAGAGGGTTGGGCGGTGGGCGCCGGCGCCTGGCCCACGCTTTGTTCCAGGCGATCCACCACCTGCTGCAGGGTGCGGAGGTCGGCCAGTTCGTCCGGGTTGATCTCCGGCAAGTTGGGGTAGGCGTCCATCATGGCGCCAAGGATCTCCACCCGCTTGATGGAGTCGATGCCAAGATCCGCCTCCATGTCCATGGATAGCTCCAGCATGGATGCGGGGTAACCCGTTTTTTCGCTCACGATGGACAGCATGAACGTGGCAAGCTGCTCGACGTCCGGGCCGTTGGCGGCGGTCGTCTGGGGAGCGGGCGCTTCCCGTCTGGGCGGAGTTACCGGCTCAGGCTTTGAGGCTTGATAATCTTCGATGGGCTCCGCCTTTTTGATTTGCCTGGGAGGCGGAGTCTCCGCTATGACCGGCGCAGCAGGCTTGGGCGCCGTAGGGATCGGAGAGGGCGCCGGAATTTCCGGTTGGACGGGAAGATTCGGGGCGCTCATAGCGCTATCCCCGCTCAAACGTCCGTTAAGCAGGCCCAGGGCCTGTTCCGTTTCTTTTGTCTGGGCGTCCAGGTATTTCTGATGCATGCGCAAAGTATCGCCATGGAGAGAATGGAAGTACTCCATGTTGCGCTGCATGTTTTCGGGCATATCCTGCATGCCCTGGCTGGACATCAGGCCCGCCTGGCTTTCCATGAGCCGGGCGAAGGCCTGGGTGTATCCTGCGTGATTTTCCAGGCAGCGTTCGTGAGCGGAAAGGGTTTGCCCTTGAAGGTCGAAAAGCCTTTGTATGACCTGATCCATGCCGTTGGCCGAAGCCGGATTCGCCGCAGGCGCGGGGGAAGCCGCCTTGGGCGCGAAAGCCGCCTCCGGCGCTTTGGGAGCGGGGGCTGGCGCCGGTGCGGAAGACTGACTGGGTTGTTCGTTTTTCATGACAGTTCTTTCAATGGCAAAGCCGTCCGACAGGGAATCCTGGTAGGCTTTTCTGGTTTTTTCGCTCACGTAGTTGCTTCCATTGAGTTTGATGTTCAGGGGGCTTTGCTTTTTCGCTCTTTTAGGCATGGGGCGCTGGAACGGATCGATGTCCCGGGCTAGCACGCCCGCCACGCGAAGCTGGGCCGCGGCCTTGGCCAAGTCCCCGCCTCCCTGGGGGTCGCCCTTGTCCAGGGCAATCGCCATATGAGGCTTGTCCTTGAGGATGACGCCCACCAGGCTGGTGAGCACGTTTTTCGGCCCAAATTCCACAAAGACCCTGGCGCCTGCGGCGTACATGTTTTCTATTTGCCTGGAAAAGCGCACGGGGTTGAGGATGTGCTCGCCCATCATGCGGGCGATGGCTTGGGAATCCTGGGGAAAAGGCTCGGCCGTTGTGTTGGAGTACACAGGGATGTTTGGAGTTTGCACCTTAACCGAAGCTATGGCCTTGGCGAAAGGCTCAGCGGCGTGCCCGACCAGGGGCGTGTGAAAAGCCGCAGAGACTTTTAACGGTACGGTGCGGAATCCGGCTTTTTTCAGGGATTGGGCGGCGTCCTTGATCGCCGGGGTCGAGCCGGCGCAGACAACCTGTTTGGGGGAGTTGAAATTGGCGATCTGCACTCCGTCCAAAGCGTCCACATGCTCCTTGATCTTTTCCACATTCCCCATGACGGCCAGCATGGCGCCGGGGTCGAAGCCCTCCGCGTCCGGCTTGGCCATGGCCTTGCCCCGGGCGTGGGCCAGGGTGTAGAAAGCCTGATCGTCCAAAACGCCCGATGCCCAGAGGGCCGTAATTTCGCCAAAACTGTGTCCGGCGCAAAAATCCGGCTGAAGCCCGGCGCGTTTCAGAATATTGAACAAACCGGCGGAGTAAGCGCCAATGGCGGGTTGGGCGAACCGGGTATTGTTTAAGACCTCTTTCTTCTTTTTATCCTCTTTTGGGTCAAAGCACGGTTTGGGGAAAACAGCCTGGGTCAAGGGGGCTTCGCCTGCTGCATGAAAAACCCTGTCCACGCCTTCAAAGGCGGCCAGCGCCTGGGGATATCCCAAAGACGCCTCCCGGCCCATGTTCACGTATTGGGAGCCCTGGCCGGAAAACAAGGCGGCGACCTTGGCGTCGGGAGACAAAGCCCTGGGGCCGAAAAACACTCCATGGGGCAAGGTCCAGGCCTTGGCCGCTCCATTTTCCTCCAAAGCGGATAGAGCTTGCTTTAAAAGCTCCTGAGCCTCTTCCACGGTGCGGGCGGCGAAGCCCACCCGGGGATGGCTGGACGGAATCTCCCCGGCCCAGGCCGCAGCCAGGGCGTCGAAATCCTCCTGGGCTTCCAGGTTTGCCAATGCGTTTTTGCAAGCGGCCTGCAACTCTTCTCCGGTGGAAGCATGCAGGACGATCGTACGGGGCATGCGGTGAATGCGGTATTCCTTTTCCTCCGCCTTGGGAGCTTCCTCCAGAATAAAATGAAAGTTGGAGCCTCCGAACCCGAAGGCGCTCACCGAGGCCCGCCGGGGCATTCCGTTGGACAAGGCCCAGGGCCGCGCCGTCGTGTTGATGTAAAAGGGAGAGTCCTCCATGCCCAGCTTGGGATTGGGCTTTGTGACGTTGATGGTCGGGGGCAGAATTTTGTGATGCAGGGCCAGAGCCGCCTTGATGAAGCCGGCGGTTCCGGCGGCGGTCTTGGTATGCCCGATCTGGGACTTAACGCTGCCGATGGCGATGACGCCTTTTTCCTGGGTTTCCTCACCAAACACGCTTTTCAGGGCGGTGAACTCGGCCATGTCGCCAGCCACCGTGCCTGTGGCGTGCGCTTCCACCAATCCAATGGCGGCGGGGGAGAATCCGGCGTCCCGATAGGCGCGTTTGAGGGCCCTGGCCTGGCCTTCGGGCCTGGGGGCGTAGATGCTTTTAAAGCGTCCGTCGCTGGAGGCGCCCACGCCTTTGATCACCGCGTAGATGCGGTCGTTGTCCCGCTGGGCGTCCTCCAGGCGTTTTAACAAAACCATGCCCACGCCCTCGCCTATAAGGATGCCGTCGGAATTTTCGTCAAATGGCGAGCAGTATTCCTTTTTGCTCAGGGCCGGCGTCTTGGCGAAGCATAAATACATGAAAGGCGAGTTGTCCGTGTCCACCCCGCCGGTGATCATCATGTCGCTTCGGCCTTCCGCAAGATCGCTTACGGCCATTTTCATGGCGGCCAAAGACCCGCCGCAGGCGGCGTCCAGCACACAGTTCATCCCGCCCAAATCCAGACGATTGGCCACCCGGCCGGCGATGACGTTGCCCAGCATGCCGGGGAAGGAATTCTCCTCCCAGGGAATATAAGCCTTTTTGATTTTATCCACGATGGCGTTTGCTTCGTCTTCGGAAAGCCCGCTTTTGGTCAGAACCTCTTTCCAGACCGGATACTGGAGCCTGCTGGTGAGAGGCAGGTAAAGTTTTTGTCCTCCGCCCACGCCCAGGGTGACTCCCACCCGGGACCGGTCCTGGCCCTTGTTGTACCCGGCGTCCTCCATGACCTCCCGGGCCACGATCAACGCCAGCAACTGGGATACGTCCGTCACCTCCAATATATTGGGCGGCAGTCCGAACTCCATGGGGTCGAAATCGATTTCAGGAAGAAAGCCCCCTACCCGGCTGTAGGTCTTGTCCGGAGCTGCGGGGTCGGGATCGTAATAATCCGAAATCTTCCAGCGGTCTTCCGGAACCGGGGTGATGGAGTCGATTTCGTGGAGTATATTCTCCCAATACTGGAACAGATTGGAGGCTCCGGGAAAAATGGAAGCCATTCCAATGACCGCAATGGGATTTTTCCGGAGAAGGGACTGAAGCTCTCTTGTTTCGGGGTTTTCCCCTGGCATAATATCGACCTCGTTGCCGGGCTAAACGTCAAATTACTAGTTACATCGTGTTTTTGTTTAAAACCGATTACGGCCGCGTAAAAATTTGATTATTTTCGCACGGCCTTGAGTACGATTTTAATCACATCCGCCGCCACTCCCCCCTCCAGACTCTGCCCTACCAAATTAAACAGGGATCCGTCCAGCTTTTGAAACAAGCCGGCAAACTCCTGGCTTTCCGTCCAGGCGGCTTCTACATTTTTGTGGATTGAAAGGGAGCACATGATCATGAGATAGAGGACAATTCCATCCACTCGTTCAAAAAATCCCATCCTTTCCCCTTCATTAAGAATTGCGACTAGTAATCCGTAAATCTGGACCAAATCGCTCACCACCGTTTCAGGCAATCCCTGCCCGTTTGCAGACACGGCCGACATCATGACGGCGGGCAGGGGAGGATGCTTCTCCACGGTTTCCGCAATGCCCAGAATGTAGGATTTCAGCTTTTCTTCAGGGCTTTGGTCCGGCTGGAGCCGTTCGTTAATCCGGGACAGCGCGTCCTGGATGACTTCGTGCAGCACCAGCCCGTACAGGGACTCCTTGTCCCCCACGTGGTAGTAAATGCTTGCTTTGTTTACGCCTGCGGTTTTGGCGATTTCGTCCACGCTGGCGCCGGCGAATCCCCCTTGGGCGAACGCCTGGGTGGCGCCTTCAATTATTCGTCGGACCGTTTCGCTCTGTCCTTTAGAGGTGTTTCCTCGCATATAAAGGCTCCTATGTAAAAAAAACGTAAAACTGAAATGCAGGGTGAAAACGGCGTTAAATTATATCGAAAAAGGATTTGCAAAGGCCGGAGGGCCGTTTTGAAGCGGATTAGGTTGCAACGGCGATTTTTAACTAACCGTTTGGTTAAACTAAATGGTTAGTATAATGAACGCGCCTTGGAAGTCAATCTTTTTTTTCCGGCGCTTTGCTGCACCGGAATTCGATCTTCTACGTCTGTTTAAAATAAACCGTAATTTTTAGGATATTTTTATGCTAAGAAGAGCGATTTTTTTCCTTGACGCCGGGGAATAGAAAATTTAATACTTCCTTAAAATACTATAAAAATATCATTTTCATTCCCCCCACAGACGCATCAGATCCTTCCATCCCTGGCATGGGTGAAAAGATAACCGCCGACTTATAAACGCCGGATTAAAACCAGAGTTGTGTAAACAGGAGCCAATCCCATGATCAAGCCATTCATGAAGGTTTCGCTGTTCGGAAGCGTTATTTCGGTGCTTGCAATAGGTCTTTTGCTGGCCGCCCCTGTCCATGCCCGTTTGGAGAGCGTTGATGACAAAACCCTTGCCGAGATTCGGGCGCAGGCGCTCATGAGTTTTGCCATAGAGTCTCGCAGCGTCCACACTTCAGACGCCGCATGGTTTTGGCAGGACGACGGGTATGTGGATTATGACGTATTCGTGGTCAAGCTGGATGAAGAGGTCGCCATTTCAAACTTGAGTATGAGTCGGCTCAGCGCCGGGTACTATCATGACGGGGACGGCTACGGGTGGGATATAGACATGAGCGGGGACGACGGCGTGGTCCTTGGCGCTGACGGTTATCCCCTTACTTTCAACGGGCTTCGCATTGAAGTGGCCGTAGATGACGCCGACTCGGCCAATCCCAATATTTTGTTCATTCGATTCGGCACGGACGATATTTCGGGAAGGCTGAGGGCTGCGGACTCCGGGCTGCTCACATTCGGGGGCTCCATCCAGACCTTGAGCGTGGACGGGCATATCGAAAGCATCCTGGCCGCCACTGCGGACCCCAACGGCCATCGTATAGAAACGGCATGGGCGTACATAGGAGGACTTCTCCCCATATTGTTAAACTTGAACAACGTGGAATACATTGATTTTGGAAATACGGGGGATGGGATCGGGGCGTCTGATTTTTACCTCTCCTTTGCCAATTTGATCACGGATTCCAGGGGCGAGACGAACGCCAATTCGGCTTTTAACGCCAATGAAAGCGGGGCGACCCACATTCCCGGCCAGGGCGTTTGGCTGCATTTTCAACAAACGTTCGTCCAGGCCCTGTTAAACGTCAAAAAATAGGGCAAGCCGGCGGGCGCTTGAAGAAGCGGGGCGCCCACGCCCTCCCCCAAAAAGCCCAAGGTACGGAACCTCTGAAGGAGATCGACATGAAATGGAGAATCCTGGTTTTTTCTGCATTATTAACATTCCTGGCAGCCTTGCCCTTCTCCGAAGCCCGCATGACCGCCGCTTCCGATCCGGAGCTTGATTCCGTCTACGGCCAAACCGGCCTTACTATTGTTTTGCCTTTGAATGTTACGGCTGATTACGTCACCTACACAAATACGGATGACGGATCCTCCCTTGAGTGCCAAAACGCAGCCTGGGACGACGGGTCAGGGGGCGTGATAAACATTCCCGGGGGCATGGCGCTGGACATTTGTACGGACGGCGATCGCAGCTTTTTGAAATACACTTTGTCCGAAACGCTGACGCAAGGAGACGGCAGATACCTGACCACAACGTCCATGGAGCTAAACGGAACCTACGCCGGAAGCCTGGCCTTGGAAAATCTCAGAAACTCGGAGTCCTATCTCATGATCGGAAGCCATACGGACGGCTCCACGGGCGTGGATATGAGGTTGGAGGCGGGCCTGTCCCTGGGAAGCCTGGCCTACGAAATCGCCGGAAACGAACTCGCCTTTGAGGGAATGTTTTTAAGCCTGTACCCTGGAGGCACGGCCCAAAATCCATCCATGGGCGCCGGCCGGGCCGTTATCGGAGCAACCTCCTCCTGGGCGCAATTGGATATAGGCTCGAATTCCAGCGACTCGTGCCTGTTAATGACTATCCCTGTTGAGGGAACCCTCAGGGTGAACACAATAAACTTTTGCGGACAGGATTGGGGAGCGGCCGCTTTGGACGACATGAACGGAACCATCCAGGTTCGGGCGCCGGCTGGCGCAACGTGGCAATATTGATCCGAAAGACATGAGAGCCCTCTTTGCCCCCCGGCTCTCTTTATACAAACGGTGGAATGGAACATGATACTCAACCTAAAATGGGTTAGACAATTCTTAAAACCCAAAATACTTGTTAAATACGCCGCGGCCATCGCCGTGATCGTTTTCTGCGCCTTGTGTCTCAGCGGAGGAGGCGCAGGCGCAGACCTGGAAAGGCTGGATACAAAAGCCAGCCGCGCCTTTCATGCCGGGGATTTTGATGCGGCAAGGAGCCTTTGCGTTCAGTTTCTGCAAAAAACCGAACAAAACTACGGGGCCTTTCATCCAAACACAGTGGCGGCTCTGAATAACCTGGCGCTCGTAATGCATGCCCAGGGAAAATTTTCCCAGGCAATTGCATTGTTGGAACAAGCGCTGCGGGTGAATAAAACCATCCTTGACAATGAAGATCCAAGGTTGGCGGTTTCCTACGCCAATCTGGCCTTTGCCAATGAAAAAAACGGAAACGCGGCAAAAGCCGCCCTGCTGTATAAACACGCTTTGGCCATCGCCGAAATTTCCATGCCTCCGGATCACCCTTATCAACAATTCATAAAAGAGAGATTGGTTCGCCTGGCGTCCGCCCCCTCGTCTGCCCATGACGAAACGGATTATAAGGTGAAGGATGTATAACTCTTTAGACGAAAGGGCCGGCGGGTGCGCGGGGGATTTGTCCCGGCTTGGCAGGATTGCCTCTTTATCTTGACCTTGCCCGCGCCATGAACCTTTCCGTCAAAAACAACCGTTGCAGCCTGGAAAACCCGTCCATTCAAATTCAGGAGGATTGACAAATATCGTCCATGGCGCTAAAAAGTTATAAAAAATAACTGCGGATAAAAATTTCCATCACAATTCATTTAACGCTACGCCAATTACGCTTGATTTTATGGGGGGGGACCATGAAATTTTTCAGGTTAATGCTTGTCTTGCCTTTGTTGTTCTCCATGTATGGATGCTCGTTTAAATACAATCCTGTGGATTACAACACTTCAATAATACAAAATGAAATTGAAACCGCCGGGATAGGCAAATCCAGCTTTATTGAAATCGATAATTTAAACATGCATTTCATTGAATCAGGAGAGGGAGATCCGATTATCCTGATACACGGATGGCTGTGCTGGGGCGCCTTCTGGAAAAAAATCACTCCCTCCCTGTCAGAAAACTTTCATGTCTATGCCTTGGACCTGATAGGGCATGGACTGTCCGACAAGCCCGTGGGTGACAACTTCAGCTACTCCACCGAGGCCCAGGCAAGACGGGTGGTTGAATTCATGAAGAAAAAGTCCATCACCAATGCGGTGATAGTGGGGCACTCCATGGGAGGAGAAATTGCTGCAAAGACAGCCATCATGGCCCCGGACAGAGTCAGTGCGGCGGTGCTTATCTGTGCAGCCGGAATGCAGGACAACCCCCAAAGCCTTCCTTCACACATCCGTATAGCCCGGGCCATGCATCTGGAACCTATTATAGCGCTATTTTTTTCGGAACCTGCCATCAGACAATTCACCAAGGATCTGATGTTCTATAGCGAAAACCCCATGCCCGAAGAATTTGTCAAGGACGTCGTATTGGCCAACCTGACGGGAAAAAACGCCAAGAAAGCCGTGTATAAAGTCACCGTAGAAGGCCTCTTCAAGGATTTCCTGAATGAACGATGCGCTGAAATGAAAACAAAAACTCTGGTTATTTCCGCAACCGATGATCTCATCGTTCCCCCGGCCATGGGAAGGGAGTACAACAGCCTCCTTCCTGATTCAACCTATTTGGAATTTGACAAGGCCGGCCACATGCTTCCCTGGGAAAAGCCTGAGGACGTCTCAAGGGCGATCCTCGCTTTTTGCGGGCGCGTTGATCAGGCAGATTCCGGAGCCTCCGGCAAACGGAGCGAGTGAAATCGAAAGCGCCAGCCACGCCTCCCTTAAATCAGAAAGGCCTGGAAACAGGAGGTTTTCCCGAATCCAGGCCTTTTTTTAGCCGTTGTATAGATGCTTAATTCAACTTTCAGGAATGGAAGTAGTGCTTTGAAATCAGTCATTTATGTATGCGGCTCAGATCTATTTATATACCAGAGCCCCAGAGTCATGGTCCCTTCCCCCCTGGCGGGGGAAGGACAGGATGGGGGGGAAATTATCCGACCGGAGGGTTTCAGTTGCATAATGAGAATGAAATGGATGCTGCTCCCCGCAGGAACTATGCCGCTCTTGCTTCTATTGGTTTCTTGATATTTTGCTACTTTCTTTTTTGGATTGCCGACTTGGCAAGCCTCCAAGGGATGACGGATAAGGATATCGAACCGATTCCATTAATTGTTCTGCCCATAACAGCGGTAATCTATAGCACCATCGATTTTATTATTTTTATTTTTTTACCGGCTGTTTTGATCCGTCGAATCGCTGCAGCCGTAAGCCTTTCAAACACATGGGTATGGTTGTTGACTATTTGCGTCAGCGCCTTTTGTGGGGCCGTTTTTGGAGCCGTTTGTGGAATCGGCAACTATAGCGGCATGCTTCTTTATTGCATCTACATGGCAGGAGGGGCTGCTGTCTACTCAACTCTTTGTCAAAAGAAAAGGCCGCCCTCCAACGCAGATACTGAAAAAATGAATAATCCGAAATGACGACAGTTCCTTTTAAATGCCAAATCTGCGGGCGGGAAGGCAGTTACGATTCCTTCGCCATTTGTCCTTTATGCAACCAATTGATAGGCAGGGAATGCTGGAAGCCGGGATGGCCGGAACATAAGCGGAGATGATTCCAAGGAATGCAGGCATCGTTTAGCGCCGTCTAAACCGGATGGACTATCAATCAGAGACAACAGATTAAATTTGTCTATTTTACGCTTGGCCAAAAAATTAGCATCAAGATCTTCTGCATACACATATCAACTACAACATCTTGATTTAATTAATATATTTCGATTTTTTACATAAACATTCCCTTCAGGCGGGTCAGCACGAGCACCGCCGCCCCTGAAGCCATAAAAAACTTATTCGATTTTAAATAATTGTTCGTGTTTGCATTCACTACAAACGTAAATCTCATATTTGGTAGTTTTAACAGGGTTAAGGCACTCGGGAGGTAAAGTGGTAGAAGCTGCAACATTTCTTGTTCCAGTTATTGTGGTGAAAGGCTGGAAACAATCATTCGACATAGTGCTGTCATCTGAAATGAAATCTCTTCCGCTCTGCCTTTCAACACATTTCTTCACCATAGAACCTGAACAGCGTTCACATTTTTTATCATTCATGCTATCGATCCTCTCTTGGTTTTCTATACTCTATTTCAATTTTTGGGTTCTTCCAATCATCCTTATCAAGATCAACTTTAAGTGCAAAATGCAAAGAGTTAGCATTCTCGGAATTCATAACAAATACAATCTTAAATATTCCATCATGTTTGTACATTGGTGGTATCCCTCTAATAAAAGGATTATCTACCCAAACATTCCAATATACAATTGAAGTAACTGTTCCAATATGGTCAATATTATCTACAATTGTATTTATGAAACCTATAGGCAATACTTTGCCATAAAAATTAGCATTACAATCTATTATATCTTTTCGATTATTACTGATAATTTTAAATGCATCTAAAAAAAAATGTGAACCTTGAACAATATCAACAGAATTCCATCCAAGTTCGCCAGACCACTTAACCTGCGTTGGATGATAATATATTCTCTTCTCCTCCTTGCCTACAACATCATAAAGAATGATTTGCTCCAATCTGACTATCACATTTTTTGCTGTCGAACGTCCTCTATTTTCAATCATAATGCGAAAATTTTTTACTGGGCTATATATTTTGTATTGTTGCCCACCAAAATCCGCATTATTTAAAATCGGTTCTGAGGCAATTTCAGTGCCATATGGAGCTACTAATAGGTCGGTTTCATTTATCGCAAGAACCGGTTTCCGCCACCACTTTTTAAAACTCTGTAGTGCTATCATTAAAAAAGGAATTATTAAAGCTACTATGGCGCTTGCTTTTCCACCGTCAATTTCTTTAAAAAAACTTAGAATTGAAAAGTTCTGATGATTAGCCAATGGAGTTGTCTTTTGGGCAGTGCTTTCCTTTGCAGATTGGATTTTTGATGCTTCTTTTGAATGGGCGCCATGGTTCAAAGAATCCGATTGGGCATTAATTGTGACCACACAGAAAAAAAATACAACCATAACCCCTATCGCAATATGTATATAGTGTCTCATGTGAATACCATATATTCCTTTTATAAAAATATATTTCAAAAATTATACCATGTTAAAAAGCTATTAAACAAGTTTTTTATGAATTTTTTTACAAAATATGTTTCATATGCGATAATTTGTCGGTTGGTTTACAGATCCCGGCTTCGAACTAGTCCATTCAGACGATGAACCTACACGATTTCGACAATCCCTCGGACCGCATCTTTTGTTGCTGCGCAACCCAGGCATCAAACTACGATGCCTGGGCCACCCGAAACAAAAAGGCCCGGAGACGGGATAATCTCCCGAATCCAGGCCTTTTTTTAGCCGTTGTATAGTTGCTTAAGTAATCAGATCCTGAATGCGGACCATGAAGTCGCCGATGTTTCCGCCGTATTCGGGGGATCCTTCAATGGTCAGGAATCCCTTTTTGACCGCGTCCACCATGCCGATGTCGTTCATGACAATGGGAAAAGCCCCGTCCACGCCGTTGAACTTCATGTGCACGAAGGGACGGCGGCGTTTGTAGACTCCCCTGCCCGCCTTGGATTTTCCGGCCTTGACGCGCAGATACGCGGCTATGTCGTCATCCACGGTAATCTGGTAAATTCGCTCGGGCTGCATCTTGGTCCACTTGACCATTTCGGGATCTCCGCCCTTGTTATACTGGCTGAGGGCCGTGGTGATCATGTAGAAAGTCAGCTTGACCTTAAGGCGTTTTTTCTCGGGATCGGTCGGCCGGGCGTCGGGCATGAGGATCTTCAAGGACATAAGCAAAGACAACACCTTGATCAACAGCCCGATCTTCCAGAATCCCTTGATCATGGGAATGGCCGGCTTGCCGGACAGCATGGCCAACATGCGCTCCACGGTGCGAAACGAAAAAGTGATGTCCGGGCTGGAGTCCACGCCCTGCTCCACCTTGAACTCGCCTTTGTCAAAGCACAGGCAGGCGCCTACGTCTCCGGCCGGATCCTTGGCGACGAACTGGACCTTTGCCGTGACGTTGGCGAACTTCTTTTTCAAGGCCGGGTCTTCGTTTAGGACGACCTTCATGACGGGGAGCACGGCTCTCAAATATATTCTTGCTGCAAGCAATTCTCTATCCGTAGCCATATTACACCTCGTCTTCCCAGTCGTCGTCCTCTTCAAAGTCCATCTGCATAACCTGACGAACCGTCTCGATAACGCCGTCTGCGTCCAGTTTGTAATGGGTGTACAGGTCCTCGGGGTATCCCACCTCGCAGTAGCAGTCCGGGATGCCAACCTTGGTGAACGCGCACCCCTTGCCGCTGGCGGCGATAACGTCGGCCACGGCGGAGCCCAGGCCGCCCATGACATTGTGCTCTTCGAACACGGCCAGGCGGCGGGTGTCCATAACCGCCTTGATGATGGCTTCCTCGTCTATGGGCTTGATGGTGTGGATGTTCAAAACTCGTACGCTAAGGCCGTCGTTTTCCTTCAAAAACTTGGCGGCTTCCATGGCCTGAAGCACAGTCACGCCGCAGCAGATGAGGGTGATATCCGTGCCTTCCATCAAGGTTACCGCCTTGCCGATTTGAAAGCCGTATTCTTCGTCGTCATAAAACTTGGGCTCGAACCCGCGGCCGATGCGGATGTACACGGGGCCGGGCCAGTCGATGCATGCCTTGACCGCGTTGGCGCATTCGATGCCGTCGGCGGGCACGATCACGGTCATGTTGGCGAAAGACCGCATGATGGCGATATCCTCGGTGCAGTGGTGGGTGGAGCCAGCCTGCCCAAAGGAGGCGCCGCCGTGGGTGGCGATAATCTTGCAATCCAGGTTCTGGTAGCAGATGTCCGTGCGCACCTGCTCGCAAGCCCGCATGGACACAAAGGTCGCCATGGTGGACACAAAGGGCGTGAGCCCCGACTTGGCCATCCCTGCGGCCACGCCGAAGAGGTTTTGCTCGGCGATGCCTACGTTAAAGAATCTTTCCGGGAACTTCTTGCCGAACTTGCCGATCTTGGTGGAGTTGGCAAGGTCCGCCGAAAGCCCTACGATTTCCGGATGCTGATCGCCCAGGTCGCACAGCACTTGGCCGTAAATCTCGGCCTGGGTCATGGAATCCGCGTCATATACCGTCCAGGTTAAACCTTCACTCATGGTCCTCTCCTGTATTCCTTATTATTTAGGGTCCGGGACTGATTCGCCCGGATTGGATGAATGCTTGTGAATCAGGCCTTGCCGTACATTTTGTCCACGGACGCCTTGGCCTGGGCCCGAAGGTCCGTATCCAAACCGCCGTAATGCCACTTGACCTCGTTTTCCATGAAGTCCACGCCCTTGCCCTTGGCGGTGTTGGCGATGATGACCACCGGCCCGGATTTTTCCGCCTTGGCAAAGTCAATGGCTTCAGCCAACTGGTTGAAGTCGTGTCCGTCCACTTCCTTGACGATGAAGCCGAAGGCCTTCCATTTATCGGCGAAGGGCTCCAGGCCCATGACGTCCTCGGTCTTCCCGTCGATCATCAGCCTGTTGCGGTCCACAAAGGTGACGAGGTTGTTCAGCTTGAAGTGACTGGCGGACATGGCGGCTTCCCAGACCGAGCCTTCGTTGCATTCTCCGTCCCCCAGGACGCAGTAGGTGTACCAGTCCTTTTTCTGCAGGCGGGCTCCCAGGGCCAGGCCCACGGCGATGGACAGACCGTGGCCCAAAGAGCCGGTGGACACGTCCACGCCCTTGACCTTGAGGCAGTCCAGGTGCATGCCGAAAGGAGACTTGAACTTGTTGAAAGTCTGCAAATCGTCGAAATTAAAATAGCCTTTGCGGGCCAGCACCGGGGCGTAAGCCACGCCAGCATGGCCCTTGCTCATGATGAAGCGGTCCCGGTCTTCCCATTGGGGATTTTTCGGGTCCACATTGAGGTATTTGAAATACATGATCACCAGGATGTCCGTGACGGACAGGCCGCCGCCGATGTGCGCCCCTCCCGACCATCCCGTGATGTCGATGATGTCCTGGCGAGCCTGCCAGGCATGCTGCTCCAGATCTTTGATCTCATTGGTAGAAAGCGCCACGCGAATTCCCTCCCCTATTCCTTGTTTTTCTTGATGGCCTCAAAGGCGTCGTCAGCTATTTCCAGGGTCCTTTCCAGGTCCTCCTGAGTATGCGCAGTGGATATAAACCAGTTATGATGGGACGAAAAAAACGCTCCGCGCTTGGTGCATTCCGCGCACCAATCCTGATGCAGCATGAGCGTGGGATCGTCCGTGATTCTCAAATACGGCATGGCGGGATGGCCGGTGACTTTCAGGTCGTAGCCGTGGTTGGCGGCAACCTCTATCAGGCCGGTTTTCAGGCTCTCGCCGAAATCGGTCATCATCTTGACCGCGTCCATGGCCTCCATTTCGTTGATGGTTTTCAGCGCCGCGGCCATGGGGGCGGCGGAAAACCAGTAGCTGCCCGTATAAAACACCTTGGCGGCATCGTTTTTCAGGGCTTCGGTCCCCACCAGGGCGGATATGGGATACCCGTTGCCGATGGCCTTGCAAAAGCAGACCAGATCGGGCTTGAACCCGAAATACTCGTGGGAGCCCCGGATGTCCAACCGGAACCCGCACCGGATGTCGTCCACGATCAACACGATGCCCTTGGCGTTGCACAGGGCCTGGACCTTGTCCCAGTATCCCGGCAGGGGCATTTCGTTATCCACAAAGGTGGGGTGGTGGTAAGGGGTGGCCATGAAGCCGGCAACGTCGCCGGGATTTTCGTCCACCACCTTTTTGAAGGCTTCAAAATCGTTCCAGGGTATGCGGATGGTGTGCTGGCCGTCCTCCTCCATAATGCCGTGATGGCCGAAGGTCTGGGTCCAGGGCGCCACGCCGTGGTATCCGCCTTTGATCAGCACCATTTTCTTGCGGCCCGTGGCTTTTCGGGCGATCATGGTTGCATAGGTGGTGACGTCGTTGCCGTTTTTGGCGAAAAACGCCCAATCGGCCATGGAAACCACGTCCGTCAATTTTTCGGCCAGTTCCACCATGACAGGCCCGGGCGAAGTGACGCAGTTGGCTTCGGCGTACTGTTTGGCCGCCGCATCGTCCACGGGCTTGAAGTTGTATCCCAAAACCATGGGGCCGTAGGCGCACATGTAGTCGATGAATTCGTTGCCGTCCACATCCCAGAACTTGGAGCCCTCGGCCCTGGACGCATAAAAAGGATAGGCGTCCGCCGGGATGAGCGGGGCGGGGCTTAAATGGCCGTAAATGCCGCAAGGGATAACCTTGGCGGCCCGCTGAAAAAGTTCCTGGCTTTTCGGATAAGTGTAAGTTTTCATTCCCCCTGCCTCCTTGTATTCAACGGGCTTGTAAACCCGTCCGGATTTTTTGATTGCCTGAGCATGCTCAAAGCCGGATTCCGCAACGCCTTAAATGCGCTTAGGCGTCCAGATAATGCGGAATGCGGTCCAAAATCAGGTCCATGGAGTCCATCATGGGCGTCTGGCCCTTGATGGCGACGTCCCCGCCGGCTATGGCGCTGAAGGCGTCCAGCTTTTGATTAAGCAGCTTGTTGGCCGTATCCATGTCTTTCAAGAGCATGCAGGCCATGGGAGAGGCGGTCTCCCCCTTTTGAAAGCCGGCCTTGCCGTTCTTGAAGTTCAGGGTGATGGCCGGCCCGTCTGGCAGCACCTTCATGAGCAGGGAGCCGTCCATCATCCCCTTGGACACATGGCTGGCCACCGGATCGTTGACGGCCAGTTCCACCACCGCCCTTCCGGCGGTGTGCATGGTCATGAGGGTGTTCAAGGAGACGAAATCCGGGTTGGAAAGGGATTCTTCCGAAGGTTTGAGGTAATACTCCATCCGGTCCGTGAGTTTGGAAAACTCTTTGGACAAAAAGCCCAGCTTGGTGAAGCCCTTTAAGGGAATGGGCTGGGCTTTTCCGTCGAACATTTTGTTCAAATGTCCGGGAGTCGCGAAAAAGAGTTTGACCGTGGGGCTGGAGTGCTTGCCCCGCCCCACGGTGCATTCTCCGTTTTTAAACTCCACAAAAGCGGCCGGGCCTCCCAGCGCGCTGAATTGAATGCAAATGTCCCAGTCTTTGGTCAACAAGGCCATTTCCTGATCATGCCGCACCAACTCCTCCAAATTGGGAAGCACGGCGTACAGGTTCAAATTGGCCAGAACAAGGTTGCGGCTCATGATTAATCCCCCCTCTGTTGCAATTTTGTCAGTTGTCTTGAAATAACTCGCTCACGGGCGTGTACTCCATGTCAAAGGCTTCGGCCACGCCCTTGTAGGTAATCTTTCCGCTGACGACGTTGGCGCCCAAGCGAATTTCCGGATTTTCGCGCACGGCGGCCTCCCAACCCATGGAAGCGATTTCCAGGGCGTAAGGCAGGGTGGCGTTGGTCAGGGCCAGGGTGGACGTCTTGGCGACCCCGCCCGGCATATTAGCCACGCAGTAATGAACAACG
Organism: Desulfatibacillum aliphaticivorans DSM 15576; assembly: GCF_000429905.1. NCBI lineage: Bacteria > Pseudomonadati > Thermodesulfobacteriota > Desulfobacteria > Desulfobacterales > Desulfatibacillaceae > Desulfatibacillum > Desulfatibacillum aliphaticivorans. The sequence goes on from NZ_AUCT01000012.1 coordinate 157,386, forward strand.
CCTTCTTCGATGTATGTGGGATCGCCGTGGGTGGTCGGCCTGGAGGTCTCAAAGCACCCCCCCTGGTCAATAGCCACGTCCACCATAACCGCGCCGGGCTTCATGGTGGCAAGCATGTCCCGGGTCACCAGACTGGGCGCCTTGGCGCCGGGAATAAGCACAGCGCCCACAACAACGTCGGCGGCCTGAATCCGCTCCCGGATCGTGGCGGGACTGGACATGAGCAAGAAGCAATTTTTAGGCATGACGTCGCTCAAATAGCGCAGACGGTCCAGGCTGGTGTCCAGCAAAACCACCCGGGCGCCCAGGCTGCAAGCCATCTTGGCGGCGTTGGTTCCCACCACCCCGCCTCCTAAAATCAGAACATTCCCGGGATCGACGCCCGGCACGCCGCCCAAAAGGATGCCTTGCCCGCCCTTGGACATTTCCAAAAACTTGGCGCCCTGCTGGATGGCCATGCGTCCGGCCACCTCGCTCATGGGCGTGAGCAAAGGCAGGGAGCCGTCGGCTTTCTGGATGGTCTCGTAAGCAATGCACACGGAGCCCGATTTGATCATGGCCTCGGTGAGAACCTGGTCCGCGGCCAGATGCAAATACGTGAACATAATCTGTCCGGGACGCATGAGGCCGAATTCCGACTTTTGCGGCTCCTTAACATGCATGACCATCTCGGACTTGCTGAAAATCTCCTGGGGCGTATCCACGATTTCCGCGCCGGCTTCCAAGTACATCTCGTCCGTAAAGCCAGAGGCGGCGCCTGCGGATTTTTCCACCAGAATCGTATGACCGTGCTGAGTCATGACCTCCGCGCCTGCCGGAGTCATGGAAACACGGTTTTCCTCTACCTTGATTTCCTTTAAAATACCGACGATCATATCGCCCTCCGCAATCCTTCCCGGCCCTGGCCGAGTAAAAAGGTTTTGACTATTCGTTTGGCAAGCAAAAGGGACCTTTCCAGAGATACGTCTTCAGGAGACATGTGCCACTGAAGCTCTATGCCTTCGTGCACTGCAATAATAAGGGTGGCTATGTCCTGGGTCTCCTGAGGGGACAGTCCGCCTTGGATCGCCAGGTCAGAAAAATATTCAAGAATGGTCTTCCGGAAGCGCCGGAACAGCTTGGCCAGGCTATGGCGCACCCGGGGGTTGTTCTTGGCTTCCGCACAGCAATCGTAAAAGAAGCTCGTGGCCTCTTCGTTGATCATGGATGGGGAAAAGAGAAATTCAGCGGCCTTGTCCAACCGTTCCTGGACGTCATCATACCGGGCCATCTCTTCCAAAAAGCCTTGAAAAAAGCGGTCGGTGTAAAAATCCACCATTTCTTCAATCATTTCGTCGCGATCTTTGAAGTAATGATGGAGGGCGCTGGGCTGGACCCCGGCTTCCTTGGCGATGGCGCGCATGGAGGTTTTGGCAAGGCCCTGGGAAGCCACGCAGCGATAAAAGGCCTGAATAATCTGACTTCGTCTTGTTTGCGCCAGGCTGATTCTTCCCATTGGGTCGCCTCCGTAAAATAGATCGGACGTCTGACCAATCTATATGCGGCCAGGCCCCGTCCTGTCAAGAAAATTCCCCCGCAAAAGACGCAGATTTATTTTTTTTTGCCAAAAAAGCCTTGGTGCGGTATGCTTGAATATAGTTTAACTATCCGTTTTCAGTATGTTCATTTGTCTGTTAGAACCCTTTTCCGCAGGCAAAGGGCATCCGACCAGGCTTTAACAGTGTTTGAGAAGATGGCGTTTTCCCGCGCCCCAAAGGGCCGGCAGGCCTATCATAAAGATTGCGTTTAACATGAATACCCCTCGAACGATCAAGCTGCCTACATTACTGACGCTTTATCTGGGGCTCTCTATGGGCTTGTTGAGTGTGGGCCTGTTAGTCTGGAGTTATCACACGTCCCACATGGCCCTGGAACAGCAGATGCTTTCCACGTTCAAGCAACGGCATGTCATAGTCCGGGACGGACTGCATGCCTGCATGCGGGAGGTGACGCTTCACCTGGATGAAATAGGCAGGGACCGGACCTTTCAGCAAGCGCTCCAGGAACGGGACGAAAACACTTTGCTGGCCCTTATCGAAGCCTTTCCTCACAAGAACGCGGAAAGCGCATTGGATCTGCTGTTCGTATTGAAGGAGGACGGCGCCATTTTTCTGAACGCCACATCGCCCCTGTTTGGCCTGGAAGACCTCCCCGGCGGGCTGAAGGACCTTTCGACGCCGGCGCAAAATGCGAGCGTTTTGGAAGCGTTCCATGTTCAGGGAAAAACCCTATTGGCGTGCGTGGGGTCGGTTAAAATAAAAGATAAAAAAACCGGAAGGGTTCTGGGCGCCCTCGTCGGCGGCCCTGTCCTTAATAGCAATTTCGGATTCGTGGAGATGATACGCGACAAAGCCCAGGTGATGGACGTGGTTTTGCTTCACGGCGGCGAGATGGTCGCCTTTTCCAGCACGGTGGACTCCGGCGTAACCCGGACCTTATCCAATATGGGAACAACTTCCGCCCCGTTGGAGTTGCACGTGGCCGACGGCATTGTGGCTTCTTACCAGGAGCTTAAAGTAAAGGATTCCGATCTCCCTCTGAAGGTCTGCCTTTCGGATGATGGGATCATCTGGGACCGCCTGGCCCAGGCGTTTTTGGGAAAGCTGGCGGTCATGATCATTGCCTGCACGTTGGTAATTCTGCTGAATATTTTTATTTTCCGGCGGATCATCTTCAAACCCGTCAACGCTATGATGGAGTATTTTCAATCCATCTCTTCCGGCCGGGAGGATCCTGATTTTCGTGAGGGTGGAATTGAAGAGTTTAATATTATAGGCCGGGCCGCCGGCGACATGGTGAGGAGCTTGCGCATCGCGGACAAAAACCTTGTGGCGTCTGAACGCAAATTCCATGCACTGTTCGACAACTCTTTTCAATTCATGGGCCTTCTGGACCGGGAAGGCCGGCTATTGGAAAGCAACCAGGCCTCTCTGGATGCGGTGGGATGCAGGTTGGAGGACGTCCAGGGGAAATTTTTTTGGGAGACGCCCTGGTGGCGGCATGACTCTTACCAGGCGCAACTGGCTAGGGAGTGCGTTATAAAGGCGGGCGAGGGAAAATTTACAAGAATGGACGCAACTATCTTGAACTCACAAGACCAAGTGCGTTACATTGATTTTTCCATCAAACCGATCTTTACAAAAGATGGTCAGGTGTCCGTGCTCATCCCTGAAGGAAGGGATATTACGGAAATACGCGACGCCCAGCAGGCCATGAGGAACCTGCGGCTCCTGTTGCAGAATATTCTGGACTCCATGCCTTCCATCGTCGTCGGTTTGGATGCGCATAAAAACATTACGCACTGGAATCGTCAGGCGGAATACCATTCGGGGATAAGCGCGGAAAAAGTCAAAGGAAGAAGCCTTGGCGAAACGCTGCCTGAATTCCCCCTGCTCTCCGACAGCGTGAACAACGCCTTGGAGACGGGAATAATCGTGAAAAACGAGCGGGTTGTCGTGCTGACGGAAAGCAAGGCCCGGTATTTTGATTGCACGGTTTTTCCGTTGACGGCCAGTGAAATATACGGCGCAGTAGTGAGGCTTGACGAAGTTACGGACCGGGTGAATCTGGAGCAATCCATAGTCAACACCGAAAAAATGGCTTCCCTGGGAGGGCTGGCCGCCGGCATGGCTCACGAAATAAACAACCCGCTGGCGGGCATGATTCAGAACGCCCAGGTCATATCCAACAGGCTCTCGACCAAGCTGCCGCAAAATCACGCCGCGGCCGAAGCGTGCGGGACGAGCATGGAAGCCATTCAGCAGTATATGGATAAACGGGGCGTGTTGCGGATGTTCGCCTCCCTGATGAAGTCGGGAGGCCAGGCCGCGCGCATTATAGACAATATTTTAATGTTCGCGCGGGACAAAGCCTCCATTTATAAGCCCCACGACCTGAGCGATCTAATGGACAGGTCCATAAAACTCGCCGCCGCTGATTTTAGGGTGAAAACGCATATTGATTTGAAAAAAGTCAAGATTTTCCGGGATTTCGCGGAAGGCTGCACACCGGTTCCATGCGATCCGGGGGGGATGCAGCTTGTTTTCTTGAATTTGATAAAAAATGCGGCCCAGGCCATAGCCGACAGTCCAACCGCGCGCACGAGCGGAGTCATCCGCTTAAAACTGGCCAAAGAAACGGATATGGTGCGCATTGAAATTGAGGACAATGGGATTGGGATGACCGAAGAGTTGCAAAAAAGGGTTTTTGAGCCTTTTTTTACAACCAGGCCGACAGGAAGGGGAACGGGGCTCGGGTTGTCGGTTTCATTTTTTGTGGTAACGGAAGACCATGGCGGAGACCTGACCCTGGCGTCCCAGCCAGGCAAAGGAACCGTCATTACCATGCGTTTGCCTCTTGCCGGCAAAGCGGCCTTACCCATTGTAGACGCAGGGGGGTGATGAATGGCATTGGAATGGACTGTTATAATCGTGGATGACGAAGGCCCAATAAGATCCAGTCTGGCGGATTTTTTAGAGGACGACGGGTTTATAACCATCCAGGCGGACAGCGCCGAAGAAGGTTTGAGCGTCGTAAAAAACAACCCGGAAATAAACGCCGCCGTGGTGGACATCAGACTGCCCGGGGAAGACGGCAACGCGTTTATCCTGCAGGCTCACGCCATTCGGCCTGACATGAAGTTTATTATCTACACCGGATCAACGGATTACAGCCTGCCCGCATCAGTCAGGAAAGCAGGGGTGGACCCCGCGCAAGTGCTACACAAGCCTTTGCAGGACATCGCCACGCTGACCGCGGCTATACGCCGGGCATTGGGGGAAACAGATTGAATACAATAATCTCTGACGAGCCAATAACAATCTTAACCATAGATGATGAAGAAGCTATACGCCAGAGTTTTGCAGCCTTCCTTGAGGACTTTGGGTATGAGGTTTTAAGTGCGCCCAACGGAAAGGTCGGACTGGAAATCTTCAAGGAAAAAAAGCCGCATCTTATTCTTGTTGACTTAAGGATGCCCGAGGTGGACGGCCTCGAGGTTCTGTCCTCCGTGACCCAGGCGTCCCCGGAAACTCCCATTATTGTGGTTTCCGGCACCGGCGTCATTGCCGACGCCGTGGAGGCTCTGCACCTTGGCGCATGGGACTATATTTTAAAGCCCATTAAAAATCTCAGCATCCTGCTCCACTCCATAGAAAAAGCCCTGGAGCGGAGGCGGCTGATTAAGGAAAACCGGGAATACCAGGAGCACCTGGAATTTCTGGTGGACAGCCGCTCAAAGAAAATCCTGGAATACAGCAATCGCCTTAAACACATTGCTGACAAAACCCGCCAGTTCACCATCAAGCAAAGCATCGAAGACCTGGCACCCACGATCTTAAAAACCCTGTCGGAAAACATTGGAGTTGCGGGAGGCTCCTTGTTTTTGCGCAACGGACAAGGGCTCGAGTTGATCTACGCCCTGGACCCCGGGCACCAAAAACGGGTCATCCCCCTGCCTCCTCCGCCCCGCTCCGTCACCGCCCATTTGTTTGAACAAAAGAAAGCGTTCATCGTTCCGGACATCCATACGGACGAACGCTTCGCCTCTTCCGGGTGGAGCGGATACAGGAACGGATCCTTGATGGCCCTGCCTCTCCGGGACTCGGAGGGAGAAATCCAGGGCGTGGTCACCCTGCACAACAAGCTCAAACCTCCTTTTACGGAACAGGACTTGGAATTGGCGGATATCATCGCCTCCCATAGCATGGAAGCCATCCGGAACATCAATTCCAACATGGCGCTTCGGGAAAGCGAACAGCGATTCCGGGAAGTTGTGGAGCTTTCCCCCTACCCCATAGCCATTGTGGGGCCGGATAGAAAGCACACGCTGCTTAACGACAAGTTTACGGAGCTTTTCGGGTATACCATGGAGGACGTTCCCACCATGGATGCCTGGTGGGAGAAGGCCTATCCGGACCCGGAATTCCGGGCGGCGGTGAAGAAGCATTGGCAAATGACTATGAACGGAGTGGCTATTCCTGAAGACGATCCCATCCTACAGGATCGCAAAGTGATCTGCAAGGACGGAAGCGCCAGAACAGTGGAAAGCAAAATCATCCCGATCGGTGAAAGCAACCTGATCGTGATGAACGACATCACGGACCGAAAACGCGCGGAAAACGACCGCAACAAGCTGGAGATCCAACTGAGGCAGGCCCAGAAGATGGAGGCGATCGGCACTCTGGCCGGGGGCATCGCCCACGACTTCAACAATATTCTGTCGCCCATTATCGGCTATACCGAAATGGCCATGGTGGAAGTTGCGGAAAACAGCACCATGGAGCGAAACCTCAACGAGGTCATGAAAGCTGCTGAACGCGCCAAGGAACTGGTCTTTCAGATTTTGACCTTCAGCCGCCAGACGGAAATAGAAAAGAAGCCGGTCCAGGCCCAGTTAGTCATTCGGGAGGCCTTGAAGCTCCTCAGGTCGTCCATTCCCGCCTCCATTCAGTTTGAAAAGAAAATCAATAAGGAATGCGGCCCCGTCCTGGCGGACCCGACTCAAATCCATCAACTGCTCATGAACTTGTGCACCAACGCCTACCACGCCATGGGCGAGTCGGGAGGCGTGCTGACCGTGGAATTTGACGAAGCCGTTGTTTTAAATGACGGCGACCCCGCCACAATCAACCTCAAGCCGGGTAAATACGTGCGCCTGACCATCTCAGACACCGGGCAAGGCATGACCCAGGCTGTACAGGAAAAGATTTTCGACCCCTACTTTACGACCAAGGCCCAGGGAAAAGGCACCGGCCTGGGGCTTGCCGTGGTTCACGGAATCGTTAAAAGCATGGAGGGGGACATCCGGGTGGACAGCAAGCCGGGGCAAGGCGCCTCGTTCATCATCTATCTGCCCCAGGTTGAATCCATTGTGCAAAGCGCGGCGCCCCGGTCCAGCGCCTCATTGCCCTGCGGCGATGAAAAGATTTTGTTCGTGGATGACGAAGGCCCGGTAGCCCTGATGGGCAAGCAAATGCTTGAAAGGCTGGGTTACACCGTCACCGTGGAGACTTCCAGCATCGCGGCCCTGGAAATTTTCAAGGCTCAGCCCCATAATTTCGACCTTGTGGTTACCGATATGAGCATGCCGCTCATGACAGGCGACGTCTTCGCCCGAAAAATTCTGGAAACCAGGCCCAACATGCCCATTGTCCTGTGCACGGGCTTCTCGGAAGTCGTTACCCAGGAGAACGCACAAGCCATGGGAATTTCCGAATACATCATGAAGCCCATGGTCATGAGCGAAATCGCCAACACGGTGCGCAAGGTGTTGGACGGCTTGTAAAAAACCGCCGGACGGTTGATAAATTCTTCAAAAAAGCGGGAAGCCCCCAACGGCTTCCCGCTTTTTTATTGACTGCCTTTAGGCCCGGCGCTTTTTAAAGGCGTTTCGGCCCAGCTGCCCGGCCATATGCAAAATGGTCAGCCAGGGGTTGTAATTGGGATCGGGCGCCTTGCCCTTGCCCATGAGCGCCAACTGGCTTTCGTACCAGGTAAGGTCCAGCATGGCCGCACGATTGACGGCTTTGACGCCCGTGTCCGGCCGTTTCAATTCCACGCTAAAGCCGGGGTCGGCCATGAGTTTATTGGGCATGTCCGGGTATAAGGCCAAAGGCCTGGCCAGGCCGATCATGTCGGTATGGCCTTCTTTCAGCGCGCCGTTCATGGCCGGGGCGGACCGGAACCCGCCGGTTACGCCAAGGGGCAGGTTTACGGTTTCCCGCACCTTTTGGGCGTAATCCAAAAAGTAGGCTTCCCTGGCGATGGTGCTGGCCCTGGCGGCGCCCATCATGGCCGGGCGTTCGTAGGTTCCGCCGGAAATCTCCACCATGTCGATGCCTTCTTTTTCCAGGACCCGAACCACGTTCATGGATTCTTCCTCGGAAAACCCGTCCTTTTGAAAATCCGCGGAGTTCAACTTGATGCCCACCGGGAAGTCCTTCCCCACCCTGGCCCGAATGGCCCGGTACACCTCAACCACGAACCGCAGGCGGTTTTCCGGGGATCCGCCCCAGTCGTCCGTGCGCTGGTTGTGCCGGGGGGACAAAAACTGGCTGACAAGGTAGCCGTGGGCGCCGTGAATCTGCACCCCGGTGAATCCCGCTTCCTTGGCCAAAGCCGCCGACACGGCGAATCGTTCGATTATGTCCCGAATCTCTCCCAAGGTAAGCGCCCGGGGAGGATTAAACGATTTTTCCAGCCCGTATCCCAGGGGTATGGCCGAAGGCGCTACGGGCCGGGCGGCCAAAAATTTGGGAATCTGCTTGCCCGGATGGTTAAGCTGCATCCAAAGCTGGGTTCCGTTAAGGGTTCCGGCCCGGGCCCATGCCTTGAAAGCCTCCATGTCCCGATCGTCCTCCAGAGCCACATTAAAAGGCTCGCCCAAGGCCCGCCGGTCGATCATAACGTTGCCGGTGATCAAAAGGCCCGTGCCTCCCCTGGCCCAGGTTTCGTACAACACGGGCAATGCCTTGGTCGGGGCGTTGGAGGCGTCGCCCAATTGCTCGCTCATGGCGCTTTTGTACAGCCTGTTTTTTACGGCCGCCTTGCCCCCTATGTCTATGGGGGAGGAAACATCTATATTATTTTTTGTGTTTTCCATAACGCGTCCTTTCGTTTGAATGGAAGGCTTTTTTTATGATCCAAAACCATAAGGACTGATAAACAAATATAATCCTTAATAGCGGAATGACAAACTTTAGAAATCGGAGAAGTGGATTGTGTAATAAATGACGGCTTGAAAATTTTTTTATATATCGCCCACCCTCCGAAACGACAATACAACCAAGGGGAGGGATCGTCCGGACGCCGGTGGGGTGGCTCTGCGTCCAGGCCGGAGAAAACTACCTGGGCTGGGTCATGGCGGATTACGTCTCCTTTGTGGAGGACTTGCCCAAGGGTTAAAAACCGGATAGTTCACGGTTCTATCATGCCAAACTCAATCAGCCGTCCAATTTGGGCGGCTGATTTTTTTATAGCCTCCGGATATCCGGTTGCGGGATATTCTGAAAAACGGATCGCCCTTGCAGTCATAACAATCTTCAAGAAAGGAAGAGGAAAATGAGGATGGAAACCCATTTGTTGGGTTTCGCATCATTTTTTTTTTGACTTCGAGCAACGCCCTGAAACAGAGCAAATAATCTCCAGAAAAATGCCCTTGACAGCTCTACCCAACCTACTAATTTTCAAGCAAAATCGTAGGTTGGGTAGAGCATTGATCCCGGTTTTGGAAGCCCAAAAAATATGCATCTTCCCAGGAGTTTTTAGAATTGTCTCCCTGCAGCGAAACCCAACAAAACAAAAACGGCTGCGGCATCCGTTCCTTTCTTCATTTAATCAGCTTCAAGCCATTTGTTTCTGGATTGAAGCCATCAGGAAATTTAGTGCGACTATTGTATGTAGCATTGTTTAGATTGATCCAATTTAAATTCGACCAATTGCGATTTGTCATAACACGGTCATTCCAGCGTAGGTCCGTCCGCTTGAGGTCCTCCCAGGTTAGTTCTGCTTTATAAGAAGTTGCCATGTATAAATCGGTATTACTAAGATTCGCTCCGCAAAGGTTTGACCCACGTAGGTCCCCTCCACAGAGTTGTGCGCCAAAAAATACTGCGTCACTAAAATCTGCCGCCTTAAAATCCGTCCAACGCAGGTCCGCCAAACTTAAGTCTACGCCTCTAAGATCAGCATTGCTAAGATCGGCTTTGCTAAGGTTTGCCTTAATAAGTTTTGCCTTGCTGAGTTTGCTCCCACAAAGGTTCGTTCTGGATAGATCAAGAGAATTGCTTTCACCATTTCCATAATAATGAACTCGACGACGAAGTACTTCTACAATTGCTAATAGATCAGTACGAAATGGGCTATTGGAAGATTCTTTCTGATTTTTGTGATCTTGTTCATCTAGAGAATCAACAATTGAAGGGACAACCTGATAATTCTCTCTAAGGAAGGCTGTCAGCACTTCCATAACCGTCCAGTAATCATTTTTCTCCTCTATATTACAATCATTAGCGATACGCTCCAAGGCATATATTCCGCCCAGCCGAATGGCCATATTGTCGCAGCCTAACTGTTCAATGGCTTTGGTGTAGCGTTCGGTGATCTGGCCGTCCTCAAGGGCGGCCACCTGTTTTTGGGATGTTGCAACTTGCTCCTGAGAAACCCTCACCTGATCCTCTGACGCCCTGATGCGCCTGGAAGTCCAATAAAAGCCGTAAAGCACGGCCAGGCCTGCATATATTTGGACGATGGTCTTTCGGAAGTTGTCTTCCATGTCCGCCCTTTCTTTGACGGGCAAATTGGAAGCAGGGTCAAAAGACTGCATCTGGATCTTGGGGACGCAAATCAAAATCCAGAATAGCCCCAACAACAGACAAGCAACGCCGATTCTTTTCAGCCCTTTTAAAATGGGGGCGTCATGTTGTGCGGGTTTGTATTCCTTCCAGTTCTGCAAAGCCAAAAAGGCCTTCAGCCTGGACCAGATTTTTATGACGATGGGGTCGTATTTTCCGGGCCTGTATTGCGATGACAGCCATTTCCAGACTTTGTTTTCAGCATCCAATGGATTCATCCCCCCTGATTTTTTGGTGAAGGGAGAAGATACCACCATAAAATCCCCAGGGACATCCCAAAAGAGCGCCCTGGATGAATTAGGCCATATCCAAACTCCCTGCTATTGCCATTCTTCAGGAAAAAATGCCCCCGGGTCTTTTGATTATCTCGTCTATCTGGCTTGCTACCGTATGGATGATCTCCGAAATCAGACTGCGAGATTCGGCGACTGTCCTGCCTTTCAGGTCAAAAACAGCCTTGGCGGCCTGGTTCGATCGCCCGCCCACGGAAAGACCTCCAATGCCTTTGGACCGCAACTCTTCCTTAAAAGAGTCCCTTACCCTGTTGTACTCCTCATACTGAGACAGGGAAACATTCTTTTTAACCCAAGCCACCGGGCGATATGGATTCACCTCATAGTGAAGATAAAAATTAAAAAAGCCCGTGAGAAGATTGAACTGGGGCTCAAAATGGATATTGAAGTCGCGTTTGGCGTCCAATTGAAAAACGCCGTTGACACCTTTCATCTCACCCGGACGCCAGGAAGGCTTGCAGATTTTCGCCCCAAAATAATGCCTGCCCCGGGCGCTCCCTCGGAACGTTTCGTCTACCTCCAGCCCTCCCTCGAGACGAAGGCCTTCGAGAAAGGATCGGAAGTAAAGAAAATTTCCCTCAAGGTCATCCGGCTCCTGCATTTTGGCCAGGAAAACATCGCTGTCGGAAACCTTGCCCTTGGAATAGAACCCGGATAACAAAGAGATCCAGGAGGCGATAAGAAGTTTGGCATTTGAGTCCCCGAGTGTGGAAGAATCAAGGCCAGCATTTAAAAGATTCTTAAAGGTTGCAGAACGGAAGGCGGAAGACTCTGGCTTCTGGTCTGGAAAAAGGCTCAAAAAGACGCATTTCACGTCAACCGCATCGTTTGACCAGCCTAAACGCTCTTTAATGGCGTTCTTGCATTCCGTTGATGCGTAATCCTTGGTTTGGTTAGAGCCCTCATCGGCTTTCAGCTTGTTTTCCATGATGACCAGTTGCTTCGCCCCTTGCCTTTGTATGGCTATAACCATGTCCGGAACGCCGGACGAACCTGTGGACACACGGGTGAAAACTCGTGCATCTGTAATTCCTGATGGATCAATATCACAAATATTTTGCAAAAATGCGTCCCTGAACGTCGTAGACGCCTCAATGCAGTATCGAAGCAGGTTGGAGATAACATCTTCCTTGCCCGCCACACCAAGTATGGAGAGAATGTTTTGTTCCAAAAGAACCTCCTGAAATGGGGTTGAATCCGAAATGACAATTTTATTAATGTTGCTATGATTTCACTACAATTAGCCCCGTCGGTCAATAGTTTCTGATAAGCAGCTCCTTGCCCACTGTGTTTTGCTTTTTAGCGCCGGGTATTTGAGAGAAACGGATTCCATGATGAAGGCCCAAAAAAACAATATTCATGTAGACAAATATTTCCGCCCCTTCGTCAGTATAGTCAAAGTCTTTGTTAAAAGGGCATGCGCGTGGAACCGGAATTTATAAAGCGCTTGAACATGCAAACGGCTTGTCCCAAGAAAAAGACAGGAGAGACATTATGACTGACATAAAGAAAAAAAACGGAAAAAAGGCGGGCCTGATATTCTCCATCCTGGCCTTTGGATTGATTTTTCTGGCTGGCCAGAATGCCTGGGCGGGCTCCGGCTCCTTCATCAGCCAGACTTTAAAAGAGCAAAGCGCCAAACAGGGCAAAGGCCATGGCGGAGGACACGGAGGCGGAAGGCCGCCCCAGGCTCAGGCGCCTCACAAGCCGAATCACAACAATCGCCCAGGCGGCGGCAGCCAACATGTCGCCAACAACCGTCCCGGCAGCGGACATTCCGCGCCCCACAGGCCCCAGGTTAACAGGCCCCAGGCGCATAGGCCCCGTCCGGGCGGAAATTCCCACTACGCAAACAATCATCATAACAGGCCGCCCCAGGTGCAACACAGGCCCAAGCCCCAGGTGCATCATAGGCCGGTAAACCATCGCCCTGCGCCTCGTTACTATGGAAAACCGTCGCACAGGCATTATCCGGTGCACCATTCCCGGCATCCCAGGCATTACAGGACCATGCCCCGGGGATACATAAGCATCTCCTTTGGCGGAATCCCCTATTTTTATTACAGCGGGGTGTTTTACCAACGGGGCTCCAGCGGATTTTTCATGGTGGGCGCGCCCATCGGCGCCATTGTGTACTCCCTGCCCGTGGGCTATACCAGAGTGGTTCACAGCAACACGTACTACTACTGCTATGACGACGTGTATTACCGCAAGGTTCCTTCGGGATATCAGGTGGTGGATTCCCCGGCGGCGCCCGTCGCCGTTGCAGCGCCGGCTTTTGACCGGGGAGACTGGGTGCAAGTCACCGCCCCCAACCTGAACGTGCGGACCGGCCCGGGCTACGACTTCCCCATTAAGGATGTGGCGCCCCAATACTCCCAATTGGAAGTCATGGGCGGATCCACCGGCGGCTGGGTGTATGTGAGGATTTCAGGGGAAAATTTCGGTTGGGTGTCCACCGCCTACGTGGAATTGTTAAACACGCAGCCTTTAGGCTAAATTTTCGTTGCAATTTTTCGGGTCAGGCGGCCTCTTCCTCCTCCAACTCAACGTGGGGGATGATGCGCTGCCTGACCATTTCCGCCAACTCCCCGTCTTCCATATCCTTAAACTCCTCATAGGGAATTTCATCCAGGACCGTGACCCATATTTCGTGAGAGCCGTGAAAATTCATGCTGTTTTTAGGCAGGGCGTGGGTGGTGCCCCGCACGGCGATGGGCAGGATGGGCAGCTTCATTTTTTTAGCCAGAACAAAGGCGCCCGGCTTAAAGGCCTTGACCTTTCCCGTGGCGGAGCGGGTTCCTTCAGGAAAGAAAAACACCGAACTGCCCTCCGCAAGCCTTTCCTCGCAGGCTTCCATCATTTTTCGGATGCTGTCCCTGTCCCCGCGTATGAGCTTAACGTACCGGTTTAAAACCATGTTCCAGCCAATCAAGGGCACTTTAAAGATTTCGGCCTTGGACACCCATTTGAAGTGAAAAAACAGGCCGAAGCAAACCAGGATGTCAAGCTGGGACTGATGGTTGGAGGTCACCACATAGGTTTTTTGGGGGTTGATTTTTTCCTTGCCCAAAAAATGAACCTTCCAGGCCGGAACGACCATGACGTACAAATAGGCCCAAGCGCAAGTGTACAGATGGAGGATGACCAGCCTTTTGTCAAAGAGAACGGTCAGCAGCCACAGCAACAGAGCCCCGCAGAAGAAAAAAATGGAGGTTACAGCGATAAAGATCAGAAGTGCTATTGAAATCAACCTGTTAAACATTAATCCTCCTTGGTCGCCGGTGAAAGGTCATGGGTTCCACCCGTGGGAATAACGGAACGCAAAGAACGGCGCAATTTTTTTATCGAACGGACTAACAACCGGCTCATTTTTAACCGAAATATTAAAAACTCGTTCGCATATTTTTTTGCATATCACTAACCGCATTGACAGGCAAGGCGCGGCGCGTCATCAGGACGGCAAGGGTGGGATTCGGGGCGCCCCGGGAAAAACAAAACGGGCGAGCCGAAGCTCGCCCGATGAATTTTAAATCAAGAAAAAATTTGTAATTAAGGATGGTTAGACCTTGATGGCGGCCAGCATGCCTTTCAGGGCTTCGGCCAGAGAGACAAGCTCCTTGATGCGGTCTTCCATGGCGTGGGCGCCTTGGGTGTTGGATTCCATGGCGTCCTGAATGCCGGACAGGGCGTCCGTAACCTGCTCCACGCCTTGAAGCTCCTGGCGGCTGGTTGCGGCGATTTTCCGGGAGGAGCCCACGGCGGCGTCGATGTTTTGGGCCAGCTTGTTGATGGCCTGGACGGTGCGATTGTTCAGCCCCTCCCCTTCCTGGGCCGAAAGGGAGCACTTTTCCGCCGCTTTAATGGCCCTGTCAGCTGCGACCTGGATTTCCTTTAATATGGAGCGCACCTGCCGCGTGGCGCCCTTGGATTGCTCGGACAGGGTCTTGACTTCGGCCGCAACCACCTGGAAGCCCTTGCCGAACTCTCCGGCCTTGGCCGCCTCAATGGAGGCGTTGACCGACAGCAGCTCGGATTGATGGGCCACCTCGTCCACCATGTCGATGATTTCGGAAATGCGCACGGCCTGGGCGCTGAGATTGGCCACGCTCTCTCCCACTTCCACCACCTGTCTGGTTATGACGTCCACTCCGTCCCCCATGGCGTTGGTGGCGCTTTTTCCCTCTTCATAGGCCAAGGCCGTGGATTCGGCGGAGGCGACCACCTGATCGGCGTTCTCGGAAGAGGATTGCACGGCCTGCCTCAGTTCGGTGGAGGTAACGTTAATCTGGGTCACGGAGGCGGACGTCTCGGACGCGGTGGAGGAAAACTGGGTCGCCATGGTGGAAAGCTCCCGGGACGATTCCGTCAGGGAGTCGGCGCCTTCCCTCACCCGAATGACCACCCGCGCCAAAGCGTCGCAAATCGCATTGACGGCATCGGCCATTTGCCGTGTTTCGTCTTTGGTCTTTAAATCCAATCGCCTGTCCATGCCTCCGCGGGAAACCCGGTCCGAAAAGGCCACGATTTTCATCATGGGATTGACGATGGAGCGTCCTACGGCGAAAGCTATACTTACACCCGTCAAGGAAAAGAGGATAAAGGATATGATGAAGATCCTTTTTGTCAGGGAAGTCGCCCATTTTGCCAACCCTGCCAAACCGGCGCCGAAATTTTCCTTGGCGATGTTAAGCTCGTCAATGGTCTTTCTGATCTTGGCGGTAAGCTCCATGCGGATGTCATAGTCATCGGTGTAATAATACTGCCAGGCCAGATCAATAATCACTTCATCCAAATCCGAGGACCTTTGAGCCCACTTGACCATTTCCTGCACACTCCTGTTTCCCTTCAAATATCGAAACAGGTCCATGAGTTCACGGGCCTCATCCGGGTCCACCGTGCTTGTCAACCCGACTACGCTGCTAACCAGGTCGTCTTCCGTCCCCTCGTTGAACGCTTGCTCGGCTTTTGCGCAAACCAGGGAGACCGCCATACAGCTTTTCCTTAACCGTACAAATTCCTTGTAATCTTCCTCGCCGCCTAAATTGAGATAGCGCTCCAACTTTACAAAGGATTCGTAGTGCATAACCGTGTGATCGTGCAGCCCCTTCTCCATCCCCACCACCCTCTCCATCACGGATAGGGATACCAGGCCCATGATCATGACGAATGCAGAGGAAAGGACGCCGATGGCGTACAGGACAAACATTTTTTTATTGATGGAATCCGTGAGGGAAAAACGCATTAAAAAGACGCTCCTGTGCCGTTGACAAAAATGAGCCAGATCGAATAGATGCTCAGCCTATTCCGAACCGCAAACCACTTGAAAAACCCGTTGCAATAAAGGCCGGAAGCACAGTCATTGCGGATTAAGATTGTTGCAGATAGCTGGAATTGCAGGCATAATGAAAACTTCGGAAGTTAAATTATCAAATCTTAAGGAAACAAAAAAGGGAAATATACAACCAGAGAAAAAAACTCCGGAATTTAATAAAAAACGCGAGTTTTACCCTAGCAAAAATGACTTTTTTAACTGGAGATCTTTTTCATATTTCAAAGGCGGCCAGGGAAAAAGCTGGCAATCTATAAAACAACAACCGGCGGAGAGGCCCTCCTGCCGCATTCCTTTCCGCCGAAATGCGGCGCGCCGAGGCGCCTTGGCCCGAATGATTAAAAGATTTTACACCTTGATGTTTTCCACCAGTTTTTTCAGGGTTTCCGCCAGTTGCACCAACTCGCGGGAGCGCGACTCCATGAGTTTGGCGCCCGCCGTGTTCTGCTGGGTGGCGTCTTTGATGTCGGCCAGAGCATCCGTCACCTGGGACACCCCTTGAAGCTCCTGGCGGGCGGTGGAGGAGATTTTTTTGGTAAAGGCCACGGCGCCGTCAAAGCTGTCCGCCAGTCTGGACATGGAATCCGAAGCCTGTTCATTGAGATTCAGGCCGTGGTTAACTGCGGAGGCGCTTTGTTCAGCGGCTTTGGCGGCGGCTTCCGCGGCTTTTTGAATTTCCTTTAAAATGGAGCGAACCTGCCGCGTGGCGCCCTTGGATTGCTCGGACAAAGTTTTGACTTCCGCCGCAACCACCTGGAAGCCCTTGCCGAACTCTCCAGCCTTGGCCGCCTCAATGGAGGCGTTGACCGACAGCAGTTCGGATTGATGGGCCACTTCGTCCACCATATCGATGATTTCAGCGATGCGTACAGCCTGAGCGCTTAGTTTGGCGATGCGTTCCCCCACCTCCACCACTTCCAGGTTGATCAGGCTCATTCCGTGGCCCATTTCTTCGGTGGCTTTTTTGCCAATTTCGTAAATCGTAGCGGAATGCTCGGCGTAAGAGGCCACGGAATCGGCGTTTTCCGAAGAAGTCTGCACAGCCTGCTTAAGCTCCTGGGCCGTCACGTTGATCTCGGAAACCGACGCGGATGTCTCGGTGGCTGTCGTGGCGAACTGATTGGCCGTGGAGGAAAGGTCCTGGGCGGATTCCGTCAGGGTTTCCGCTCCGTTCATGATTTTCACGGCCAAATCACGCAAGGCCTCGCAAATGGCGTTGACGGCAATGGCCAGGTCGCGGGTTTCATCTTTGGTTTCCACTTCAAGACGCCGGTCGAATCCTCCTTTGGAAACCCTTTGAGAAAAACGGATGGCCTTGACTATGGGCTTTACAATGGAACGTCCCATGAAATAGGAGGCGGTCACGCTTAAAACCAGAAACAGGACAAAAGTCCCCACAAAAACCCTGCGCACCGTTTTTACGACCCAAGACTTAAATGCGCTGATCGCCTCGGTGAAATTCACTTTGGCTTTCACAAGGTTCTTGAGGGACTCGTCGATTTTCGGCTTCAGGCCGGCCCGATATTCCGGATCAGGATTGTTGCGGTACGCCTCCATGATCGCCATAAACCGGTCTTCCTGGGCCACGGTTTCTTTGGCTGCCTGTATCATGGCGGCCATCATGGGGTTGGACCTGAGCTTCATCCCCAACTCCACCGTATCCTTGCCTTCCTCCGTGCTCATGTTGTCAAGCAGCCGTCCCATACTGTCAATTTTTTTCCGAATCTCCTCAACCGAATAGCTGCCGTCCGCCATGCTGAACTGAAAGGCGACTCCCCTGACCCTGGCGCGGATTTCCTTAAACTTTTCGTAATCCTCCGGGTTCCCTTCGTACATGTAACGCTGCAAGTAATCCAGGGATTCGAAATGCATGGTGGTGTGCTGATGGAGGCCTTCCTGCAGGCCCATCATTTTCTCCATCACCTGTAAGACAACCAAGCCCACGCCCAGGATAAATACGGAAGCCATCACCCCGGTCAAGGCCAGCACGACAGTTTTTTTTCTAATGGAATCGTTCAAGGAAAAACGCATACGGCAAACACTCCTTTGGAGTCCGAAAAGGGCGCCCAAATATTCCTATGGCTCTTTGTTTAAAGCAGGCTTGGAATTTCCTGGATATCATAAAATAGAGATGTGACAAATGCAAAACGCACTATATCTTCCCTGGTCCCCCGCCCTGTAAAAGATATTACATCAATCTATAAAACCACCAAAAACGTGTTAGCTCAAGAGGCAAATTTTCAAGCCCGGATACACAAGAGCCTAAAACACATCTCATATTGGTAACTTTTTTTGATATTATTTGATATAATAGATCAGTTTACTATATTAAGTCTATATCTTTTACGTTTTTTTTTGAGATATTCCCCAATTAGAAGCCTCGTGCGTTTTTATTCAATTTTTGTTACCCAATCTCCAGAAAAGCCTAATTAGCCCTCTTCCACTCTAAGAGGAATATCCCACTTTTTCATGTATTTCCAGATAGAGGTGCGGCTTTTGCCCAAACGGCGGCCCGCTTCGGCCTTGTTCCAGCCGCTTTGCTCCAGGGCTTCCAATAGCCTCTCTTTGGTGATTGCCCCACGAAACTTCGGTCCGTCGTCGGACCAGGGGAGCGGCTCGGAGGCGGCCTCCCGTCTGATTTCATAAGGCAGGTCATCCAGGTCGATCTTCCCGGAAGACCTTAGGACAAAGGCGTGCTCCACGGCGTTTTCCAATTCCCGCACATTGCCGGGCCAGCTATATTCCAACAGCTTTCGCATGGCCTTGTCCGCAACCCCTTCCAGGTTTTTTCCCGTTTTGGCGTTTTCCTCCAGGCGAAAATGATCCACGAGCAAAGGAATGTCCCTCCTGCGCTCGCGCAAAGGCGGAATATGGATGGGGAAAACCTTTAGCCTATAATAAAGATCCTGACGAAAAACGCCTTCCTCCACCAAGGAAAGCAGGTTTTTGTGAGTGGCTGCAATCACCCGGATGTTGATCTTGCGGGAGATGGACTCCCCTACTCGCTCGATCTCCCTTTCCTGCAGCACCCTCAGCAGGCGGACCTGAACCGCCGGGGTGAGCTCTGCAATTTCGTCCAGAAAAATCGTACCGTCCATGGCCTGCTCAAACCGCCCCACCCTGTCCCGGATGGCGCCGGTGAAAGCGCCCTTCACATGCCCGAACAACTCGCTTTCCAAGAGGGTTTCCGAAAGGGCGGAGCAATTCACCGTTACCATGGGGCCTGTGGACCGGCTGCTGTGATAATGGATGGCGCCGGCCACCAACTCCTTGCCCGTGCCGGACTCGCCGGTGACCAAAACCGTGACGTCGCTGGCCGCAGCCGCCTTGATGGCGGTAAAAACCTCCATCATGCCCTGGCTCTTGCCCACAATATTGCCGAATTCATGCATCTCGCCCAGACGGCGGGCGGCCTCCTCCGCCTCCTCCCTGGCCCGCTTGATCTCCGTCAGGTCCGTGATGGTTTCCACAATGCCTTCCATCACCCCCTGTTCATTGAACACGGGGCGGGCGTTTTTGATCACGGCCACGTCGTGGCCGTTTTTATGCCGAAGGGCGCATTCCTTGCTCACACCCTTTTTGTATTTCCTGACCCCGCAATCCTTGAAGTTGGTGGGGCACCCCTGTTGTACGCATTGGTCAAACTGAAGCATCTGGCAGGTCATGCCCAGCGCTTCCTCCGACTTGTACCCGGAAATCTTCTCCATGGCCCGGTTCCACGAGGTGACGCGCCCCTGGGAGTCCATGGTGAAAACCCCTTCCGCCATGGAGTCCATGATCATATTGACAAAGCGCAGGTTCCAAATCTGATGATTTTCAGCGTTCAAAGCGTTCACTCCCTTTGTAAATTAACGCAAAGTAACGTTACTTGTTAACACAAGTAACGTTACCCGTCCAGTCAAGTTCGGATACAAAACCATGGGAAACCTCCTTCATAAACCACTATTTATGTTAAAATTCAATATATTATAAAAAAGCATAATATTTTCAACCCCCTTGGCGCCCCTCTTGCTCTATTATCAGGACGGGAGACAAAAAACCTTTTATCAGGAGAATAACTCCATGGAAATCAATGAAACGAGCTTTGGAAAAGTGACAGGCAAGGGCGTATCCCTTGTGGATTTTTACGCCACGTGGTGCGGCCCGTGCAAGGCCCAGGAGCCCATCATCAAGGAACTGGAAAAAAATTTCAGCGGCAGGGCGGTGGTGACCAAAATGGACGTGGACCAAAACCGGGATACGGCGGCCAAACTGGGCATCTCCAGCATCCCCACCGTGGTTGTGTTCAAGGACGGCAAGGAAGTGGAGCGCTTCATCGGCCTTCAGAACCAGCAGACATTGAGTGCGGCCCTGGAAAGCGCGTTGATTTAAAAAGCAGGACCGGAAGGAGGACAGTTATGGGAAAATGCACGAATCACCCTGACCGGGAAACAAGCTACATGTGTATGAAGAACGGAACCTACCTGTGTGAGGACTGCCTGAAGTGCATGAGCCCCAATGTCCACTGTAAATTCAGACCGTCCTGCCCCATTTGGTTTATGGATAAAAAGGGCGGAAAAGACATTGATACGGACGCAGCCTGAACAGGAGGAGCTCCATGTGGAAAATCCTGGCTAACATCAATAAAAATTTAATCTTTGCCATCCCAATCATGATGGTTCTGGGCTTTGTATTTGGAGTATTCGTCCAGGCCTCGTTTTTAAAATCCGCCATCATCCCATTGACCTTCCTCATGGTCTACCCCATGATGGTGAACCTGAAAATCAAAAAGGTCTTTGAAGGCGGCGACGTCAAGGCCCAGGTCATGACCCAGGTGGTCAACTTCGGCGTGATTCCCTTCGCAGCCTTCGGCCTGGGGCAATGGTTTTTTCCGGACCAGCCTTATATGGCTCTGGGACTGCTCCTTGCGGGCCTGGTCCCCACCAGCGGCATGACCATTTCGTGGACCGGGTTCGCCAACGGCAACGTGGCGGCCGCCGTCAAAATGACGGTCATCGGCCTGACGCTGGGATCCATAGCCACCCCCTTTTACGTCAAGGCCTTGATGGGCGCGGAACTGGAAGTGAACATCATGGCTGTGATGAAGCAAATCCTGTTCATTGTTTTTCTGCCCATGGCCGCCGGCTTTGTCACCCAACAGGCCTTAATCAGAAAGTACGGCCAGGAGCAGTTCCAGCAGCATTTGGCGCCGCGCTTTCCCGGCCTGTCCACCGCCGGGGTGCTGGGCATCGTCTTTGTGGCCATGGCGCTGAAAGCCAAGGCCATCGCCGCTTCCCCTGAAATGTTGGCATACATTTTGTTGCCGCTTGGCATACTTTATGCTATAAATTATTTACTGAGCACATTGTTAGGCAAGTGGCTCTTGCATGAAAAAGACGCAAAAGCCATGGTTTACGGGTCGGTGATGCGAAACCTTTCCATCGCCCTGGCCATTTCCATCAACGCCTTCGGCCCCCAGGGCTCCACAGCCGCTTTGGTGATTGCTGTGGCGTACATTATTCAGGTGCAGTCCGCCGCCTGGTACGTTAAATTTTCCGAGAACATTTTTTCCGCAGGCGGGAAAAGTCCTGAAAAGCCGGCTGTCGCGCCGGTCAAGCCCAGAAAAGGAGTCTCTACGGGTTGATTCGAAATGCCCTATTTTTTTTACGCCGGCCGCGCTCCCATTACGGGAGCCGCGGCAGCGGTGCGTTTAAGGCCCGCCCACGGATGGACCGGGCTATCAGGAGGGAAGTTGTAATATGAAATTTTTGGTAATTGGAGGGGACGCAGCGGGCATGAGCGCCGCAAGCAGGGCCAAAAGGCTCTCCCCGGACATGGAAGTCATTGTATTGGAAAAGACCGAGGACGTATCTTACAGCGCCTGCGGTATGCCTTACAATATCGGAGACGAGTCGCGGGACCTGGAGGACCTGGTGGTCCGCAAGGCCCAGGCGTTCAGAGACAAGCAGGGGATCAACCTGCTCACCGGGCATGAAGCCCTGGAGTTGGATCCCGGCAGCAGAGCCGTGCGAGGCAAAACTTTGCAGGGAGAGGAGTTTGAATACTATTACGACAAACTCCTTATCGCTACGGGCGGCTCAGCAATCATCCCCCAGGTGGAAGGCATGGACAGTCCCGGCGTATTGCCCTTGAAAAGCCTGGAACACGCCCGCAAAATCAAGTCCCTCATTACGAATTCCAAGGTTAAAAAAGCCGTCATTCTCGGCATGGGATACATCGGCCTGGAAATGTGCGAGGCCCTGACCGAGAGAGGCGTGGAAGTCTCCATGGTCAAGCCCAATCCCATGTTTCTGCCCTGGATGGACCGGGAGCTTGCAGACCGTCTCCAGCAGGAGGTGGAATCCCGCGGCGTAAAGCTGTATTTGGGCCAGGAATTGCAAAAGGTTGAGAACACCGGCTCAGGCCTTAAAGTCGTTTGCAACGACTTAACCCTGGATGCGGACCTGCTCATTCCCGCCATAGGGATTACGCCCAACAGCGAGTTCGCTTCCAAGGCCGGCCTGAAAACCAGCGTGGGCGATTCCATCGCCGTGGACAAAGGGCTGAAAACATCCGACGAGCACATCTACTCCGCCGGCGACTGCGCCGACGCCTATCACGTGGTTTCCGGCCAAAAAACCTGGATCCCCCTGGCCTTGTACGCCAACCGGGGCGGCTGGGCCGCGGCCGACAACGTGAACGGCAAAGGCGTGGAAGTGCCAGGCGTTGTGGGCTCCGCCGTGTTCAAGGTCTTTGACTTTGAAGCGGCCCGCACGGGCCTCAATATGCGCGAAGCGGAAAAAGCGGGCTTCGAGCCCGTAAGCGTCACCATCAAAACACGGTCCCGCGCCCACGGCCACCCGGGCAATACAACTCTCCGGGTGCATATGGTGGGCGACAAAAAATCAGGCCGTCTGCTCGGCATACAGATGGCGGGCCGAGACGGATGCGCCCATCGCATTAACACAGGCGCTGCAGCCTTGCACAATCACATGACCGTAGCGGATTTCAGCCGGATGGACCTGGCTTACGCCCCGCCTTTCGGCCCAGTTTGGGACCCCGTGCTGACGGCCGCCAACCAACTGGTGAAAAAACTGTAACTCTCAAGGAGAATTACGACATGGGGAAAATCTCCCGAAGATCGTTCATTAAAGGAAGCCTGGCGGCGGCCGGCGCCCTGAGCGTTTCCGCCGCCCCCCTGCCCGCTTCCGCAAAAGGAATAGGCCCCGGGGAACTGGCCACCATGCTGGACATCGGCAAATGCATTGGATGCGGCGCCTGCGTGGAAGCCTGCCGGGATAGCAACGAGCATAAATTTCCCGAGCCGGACAAACCCTTTCCCAAAATGTATCCTCCCAGGGTGAAGACCGCCGACTGGTCGGATAAACGGGATATTGACGACCGCCTGACCCCGTACAACTGGCTGTTCATCCAATACGCGGACGTGGAGATCAACGGAGAGCAAACCACCATCACCGTGCCTCGCCGTTGCATGCACTGCACCAACCCGCCCTGCGCCGACCTTTGCCCTTTTGGAGCCGCCAGAAAACTGAAAAACGGCATCACCCGGATTCACCCGGACATCTGCCTGGGCGGCGCCAAATGCAAACTGGTCTGTCCTTGGGATATCCCTGAACGCCAGACAGGCGTAGGCCCCTATTTGCAGGTGCTGCCCAACTTTGCGGGAAACGGCGTCATGTTCAAATGCGACCGCTGCTACGATCTGATCGAACAGGGGGAGCTGCCGGCCTGCATCGAGGCCTGCCCCGAGGACGTCCAGACAATAGGCCCCCGGGACGAGATCATCGCCGCGGCCTACGCCCGGGCCGAGGAAATCAACGGGTACGTATACGGCGATAAGGAGAACGGAGGAACCAACACCATTTACGTGTCTCCCGTTCCTTTTGACGTTTTGAACGAAGCCCTGGAAAAAGGCCCCGGCATGCCCCATATGGCGCCTGTGCCCGATTCCATGGCCCATGCAGACACTCTGGCGAAAGCCATGATTCTGGCCCCGATTGCCGGATTGGCGGCCGGATTCATCAAATTCACCGGAGGAGCCAAGCCCTCCAGCCAATCAAACAAAGAGGAGTCTTAATCATGGAAAAGACAGTTGCAACATGCAGCGCCGCACCGTCCAAGGCCATGGTCAGGCTCTATATAGCCGTCATTGCGGTTTTGGCTTTCACCGGCTTCGGCCAGATGCCCATTTTCAAACGGTACTACCTGGCGGACATTCCCGGGCTGGGATGGAGCGCGAATTTTTTCGTCACCCACGCCATCCACTACCTGGGCGCCAGCGTGCTGTTTTTCCTCATGGCTTATCATATCACGGGCTATTTTCTGGCCGGAAGGCATTCCTGCACCCTGACCAAATCGGGTTGGACCAGGGTGATTTTCCTGGCGGGCCTGACCGTCACGGGGATCTTTCGCGTTCTGAAAAATATGCCGGATATTTTGTTTTCCCCCAACTTCACCATGTTCATCGACTTCGCCCATCTGGGCTTTGCCATGCTCTTTTTATTTTCATGCTTGGGTTTTCTTATATTTCGGACAGGATGGCTTAAGGAGGTAACTCACAACTAAATCTTTATTTAGGGGAGGCTCTATGTACAGAAAACTAGGCTTTTTCGCACTGGCCGCTTGTTTGGCGATTGGGCTCGGACTTGCCCTTTCGGCCAGCGCAGCCACCGGGGATGGAAGAGAGGGTCCAAAGCCGCCGTTTGGGAACCCAAACTCGGCTAACAACACGGCGGACCACTCCAAATTCGAGGTTCTTCAAAAGGAGTTTAAGTCAGGCCCGGAAGTCACCAAGGCCTGCCTGAGCTGCCACAACGAAGCTGCGGAGCAGTTTCAGAAAACCATCCATTGGAAATGGTTGTGCCCGGCCGCCAAGCCCGAAGCCAAGCTCGGCAAAGCAGGGTACGTGGTAAACAACTTCTGCATCAACATCAATTCCAATGAACCGCGCTGTACGTCCTGCCACGCAGGCTACGGCTACAAAAACAAAGACTTCGACTTTTCCGTGCAGGAAAACGTGGACTGTCTGGTCTGCCACGAGCAAACCGGAACCTACAAAAAATTCCCCCCGGGCGCGGGCTATGTGGTCAAGGAGCCCACCATGTTTGGAGGGAAGGAATGGCTGCCCCCTGATTTTGCCAAGGTGGCGCAGTCCGTGGCCCTGCCCACCCGTAAGAATTGCGGAACCTGCCATTTTTACGGCGGCGGCGGCGAAGGGGTCAAGCACGGAGACCTGGACGCCAGCCTGTACAAACCAAAATGGGACCTGGACGTTCACATGAACGTTGACGGGGAAAACTTCACCTGCACCCGCTGCCACACCACAGTGCAGCACGCCGTTGCCGGACGGTGCTACAAGTCCACCCCGCTCACCGACCGCAGGAGCCTGCTGGATTCCGACCTCATCCACCGGATTACCTGCTATTCCTGCCATTCGGAAAAACCGCACAAAACCGACGCCAAGCTGAACGACCACACGGACAAGGTGTCTTGCCAGGCCTGCCACATTCCTGAATTCGCCAGGGAGCATTCCACCAAAATGTCCTGGGACTGGTCCACAGCCGGTAAAAAGAACGCCAAGGGCAAACCGTTGGTCATCGAAAAGGACGGACGCCATTCCTACAATGGCATGAAGGGGGATTTTGTCTGGAAGAAGAACGTGGTCCCGGAATACAAATGGTTTAACGGGAAACTGACCTACCTGACCCTGACGGACAAAATCGATCCGGCCCAGCAGCCCATAGAGATCAACAAGGCTCACGGCTCTTACGACGACCCGGACGCCCGCATCTTTCCGTTCAAGGTGCACAAAGGCAAACAGCCTTTCGACAAAGTGAACAACACCTTTGTGGTTCCCCACCTTTTCGGCAAGGATAAAAACGCCTACTGGAAGGGATACAACTGGGCCAACGCCATTCAAACGGGCATGGACTACACGGGTCTCCCCTACTCCGGCGAGTTCGATTTCATCAGCACGGAGTACATGTACCAGACCACCCACATGGTCGCACCCAAGGAGAAAGCCCTTTCCTGCGACGCCTGCCACGCTCCCCAGGGACGCCTGGCCAAGCTCACCGGCTTTTACCTGCCGGGCAGAGACGCCAACGGCTTCGTGGATTATATCGGATGGCTCATCGTCGTCGCCTCTTTACTCGGAGTCCTGTTCCACGGACTGGTTCGCATTGCCTCCACCGGCAATGGAAAGGAGGAATAAGATGAGTCAAGCGCCTATGAAAAAAATCTACCTGTATACGCGTTTTGAACGTTTCTGGCATTGGGCTCAGGCCGTGCTGATCCTATTCCTGCTCTTCACGGGCCTGGAAGTGCACGGGGTCTACAAAATCTTCGGATACGAAGAAGCCGTGGAGCTCCACAACCTGGCCGCCTGGACCTGGCTGATCCTGTACATCTTCATTATATTCTGGGAAGCCACCACCGGCGAATGGAAGCAATACATCCCCACCACCAGAAAGCTGGTGACTGTGGCCATGTATTACAGCATCGGCATTTTCCGGGGAGATCCCCATCCCGTGCCCAAGACGGAACGGGTCAAACACAACCCCCTGCAGCGCCTCACCTACCTGGGCATCGCCCTGGTTTTGGTACCGCTGCAAATCGTGACGGGGATTCTGTATTATTTCTATAACGACTGGGCCGTCCTGGGCATCCACATGAAGCTGGGAACCCTGGCGGCCGTGCATATGTTCGGGGCCTTGATGCTTTTGGCGTTCGTCATCGTCCATGTGTACATGACCACCACGGGCCACACCATCATGGCCCACATCAAGGCCATGATCTCGGGATGGGAGGAAGTTCCCGACACGCCGGACGAAAAAGAGGCATAGAACCAAGACAGCCGGAGGCGAAAGCCTCCGGCTGTTAAATTTTTACAAAAACCAATTTGTTCTCCCTGACTGCAACAGCGTTTGACGCAGCTGTCATCCCCCCAAAAACAATCCAATGGGAGGACGCCGGAGCTGGCGCCGGCCATTAAGCCTTACGTTTCTCTTCCTCGTCGTCGTCATATATTTTCATATCCGGGTACAGCTTCCTGGCGCAATCCGGGCAGATGCTATGGGTGAGGCCCTTGTTGGTCTTTTTTTCAATATAGCATTCCACCGCTTCCCAATATCCCTGGTCGTCCCGAATTTTCTTGCAACTGGCGCATATGGGAATCAGGCTGGTCAAATTTCTGATGTCTTCGTCAGCGGCCGCCAGTTCCAATTCCATGCGTTGGGCGTTTACGGCTATGAGCCCGCTCATTGTAAGCACACAGGCCAGAATGGAAATTATAAAACTGATCCCCTGTATGGCCCCGGCGGAAAAAAAGGTGGTGATATCCGGCTCCAGAAACGGCGTGGATACAGCCCTGAGCATGTACCATATTACCTGAAAGCCGAAAACTGTGTTAAGCAGGCTGTTGCTGCATTCATACTGAAGCCCCCCGCGCCGAATCAGCAGCATCAAGCACAGGAAAAGCAAGAAGCTGAGAATGAAAGAGATCCCGACAATGCGTGCAATCACGCTGGGCTGCCAATACGTATAATAAACCAGCATGGCCGCGCCCGCAGCCAATATAACGCCCGGCGGCCAGGACCTGCCTGGGAACTGCTTGAATTCACGCAACCCGTAATATATCAGCACGGGATAAGCCAGGATGATAGAGTTGGCGAGAATAATGGAAAGCCAGTCAGGGGCTATTTGGCGAAGGCTCATAAGGATCATTCCCAAGCCTACGAGGACAAACCCGGCGGTCCAGCTTTTAAAACCCGGATACGTAAGCCGGGACATGGAAAAATAGGCCATGATGGCCGCACAGGTGATATTGACCAGGCCGGCCGCCATGGACAGCGTTTGTATGTTCAAAAAAGCCTGCATGAATGATTACTGTTGCTCCTCAACGCCGAACAATCGATTAAGACGCCCCTAAAAATTGACCATTGATAACCTTATAATCTTGAAAGAATCTCTTATAAATCCCTTCCTGTCAACCAAATTGGCGGCTATGAAAAAAACTCCCTGGATGATTAAAGGGAGCAAGAGGCGGGGCCGCAAAATGGCGGAACGGCCGCGACGCAATATAAAAAGCCCGCGGATTGAGTCAACGATTCAATTCCGCGGGCTGAAAATTTCTTACGCCTGTTTTAAGGCCTAAGATTCATCCGTCAACCGCCACCAGAGACAATCCCAGGCGGCTTTCCAGAGCCTGGATTTTCTTGAGTTTGTCGTCATCCAACGCGGCCGGGGCGGTCTTGTGGCAAGAGAACGCCAGGACCGTTTTTCCCAGTTCAGTTTCCAGGGCTTGGATTTCCTTAAGATCTTTTTCTTCGAGGTTGGAAAGACTGCACAGCATAGGACGCCTCCTTGTTTAAGGTTACTCAAATGATGCTGACTAAATGATACAGACCCAATTGCGGGAGGGCAACGCTGGAAGTCTGACGGTCTAATGATAGGTAAAACCCGTCATTTTTCCAATGACAGAAGGTGAGATCGAAGGTTTGTGGAAGAGTTGGTCAGGCCAAGTTTGTCGCGCAGGTTGCGGCGGTGAAAACTGACGGTGGTAATGGATAGATAGAGCAGGTCTGCGATTTCCTTGGTGGATTTTCCCGCTTTGACCAGGGAGGCGATTTCAATCTCCCGGGGCGTGAGCACGGCTTCCAGGTTGGAAAGGCGGCGTAAAAAAGGCGAAGCGATTTCATTCAGCCCCGAAGAAATCAACTGGACTATCTGGTTGGCCTCCGGCCTAACCACAATATCCTGCAACCGTTCCACATTTGGCAGGACTGAATCCTTGAGATTCTGCAGGATGGTTTGCTCCATCTCCTGTATGTCTTCGTCACGCTGGCGCAGGACGGCGCGCAAGGCGGCGTTGGCTTCTTCCAGATGCAGGGTTTTTTGCCTGAGTTCCTCTTCCCGCTGTCGAAGCCGGCTTTCGGCTTCTTTCAGGGCGGTGATGTTTTCGTGACTGACCACAACCCGCAATGTATCGGAGCCCACGGCCCTGGCGGCCCGCATATAAAACCATCGCTTCTCATTGGGCGAGTGGCAGGGGTAATCCAGGACAAACTCCTCGACCTCTCCCTTTATGACTTTGCGGATGCCGGCCGCAACCTCCTTGGATTTTTCGGCGGATTCCCCCTGGGCCGCGTCGCAGACCTCCAGATAGTTCACGTTCAGCGTGTCAGGCCGTATGCTAATCTGGTTGGATTGCGCAAACCGCTCCCATGCCCGGTTGGTTTCCAGGATCATCCCCTTTTCGTCAATAATGGCCACATGCGCCGACAAGGAATTCAGGATGGTTTTGGCGTACTGCTGCGTCTCTTTAATGATGGTTTCGGCCTGTTTGGCGTCCATTTTCATTGCCTGCCCCGGATTGAAGTTGAACAAAAACCTTAACATTCCTGGGATATTTACGGCAATCTTTTTGCCGCCGGCGCTTATGGTTATTGCCCGGATGCTCCCGTCACCGCAGCGATTTGGGAGCGAACCGGGATATTGGTGGAATGCAGGCCGGGAGTCTGTCCGTGAAGATCAAACTTTAAACTCACCTCGGGCCTGAAAAACAGGACGTGGGTGGAGCCCCCAAAATGGAACATGCCAAGGGGGTCGCCTTTATTGATATGCTGCCCCTTTTTGACCGTAACCTCGTTGGAAGAGACTTCCGCCATACCCACGAACATGATCGCCATCAGTCCAATGTCGGGATTATCCGCCTGGATGAACACCAAAGCCCTGGCCGCCGTTTGGGTGATGTACCCCTGGGACTCGTTGGGGCTGGCGGGATCGAATCCCATGGCGGGCGCTGCGGCGTAATAGGAGCCGTCAATCAACTTGGTCTTGACGATGGTCCCGCTAACCGGGCTGTGCCAGCGGTGATAGCTGAGCGCGCTTAAAAAGGCCTGATACAAGGTTCCCCCCACGAACTCCTTGGTCAGGGGATCTCCGTCCATCATGTGCAGCAGGGAGTACGGCTGCTCCTTGATCCAAAACT
Source organism: Desulfatibacillum aliphaticivorans DSM 15576 (assembly GCF_000429905.1). NCBI lineage: Bacteria > Pseudomonadati > Thermodesulfobacteriota > Desulfobacteria > Desulfobacterales > Desulfatibacillaceae > Desulfatibacillum > Desulfatibacillum aliphaticivorans. The sequence goes on from NZ_AUCT01000012.1 coordinate 187,392, forward strand.
TGTCGCGCAGCTGAACATTGCGGGCCAGTCTGTAGGGGGCGGATTCACAAGCGTTGGCGATGACCGAATCGTCCTTGGGGGAGGCCACGGGACGCCTGCCCTCCCGGAACGTCCGGGTGAAAAAATCGTCCCAGGACGTAAATCCGTAATAAGGCTTGGAGGGATCGCATATGAAGTCCTCCACAAAGTCCGGCATGGCCTCTTTGGCGTCCCGGCCGAACCAACCATGCTCAGGATCGTCGCTCAGCACGTAGCATGATTCGGGCGACTCCAGGAACACCGACCACTCTTGCAGAATTTTTTTCAACCGCACGTTCACCCTGGGGTCCATAAACGCCTCGGCGCCGGCGGGTGTGCCCATGGGCCAGTCCAAAATCGCGTTGATGGGAAAGCCCACAAGCCCTGATTGATTGAACTCCGGCGCCTGGGTCAGGATGCCGTCCAACTGTTTTAACATCTGGCTGTAATCCGTCAGTTGGGGCTGTCCTGTGGGGTCCGTCAGGTAGGGCTTTAACGGAACCTGATCGAACATCTCCGTGAAGAGCCGATACAAATTGGGGTCGTTATCAATCAGGTCCTTCAATTCCTGGACGACCGGAGACAATCCGCTTTGAGGAGCTTTATCTCCATGGGCCAAACAGGACGTCGAAACCGCGCCCGCCAGAAATATCAAACAAGCCCCAACAACCAAGCCTGTCAATCGATGCTTTTTCATCCCGACGCCCTCCCTGTTTTTTATTGAATTTTATGCAGCAAGCGCCGGGGCGCAAGTCCGCCCGCGTGGCGCATATATCCGTGATCGCCGATATCTCTTTGCAAAACGCGCCAAAGCCCTGAAAAAGGGATGCTATCGCTCCATTCCTAAAAAGCGGTACTAATTTTCATTATAAAATCATTTGTAGCACAGATTAATCTCAGCGGTCAACGCGGCATAAATCAAGAAAAGCCGCCTCCAAAAGAAAGGCTCCTATTGCGGAATATAGGTGAGGTCTTCGTCCCAAGGCAGCTTTTTCCAGGGGCTTGATCTAGTGATCAGCAGCCAATTGCAGGCTGGAAAACGACTCCTGATTCACGCGGGAAAGAACTCCTCCCACGGCCAGCCCCCAAAGCTGCGCCTCGCACAAAGAGTCCCACTCCACACCCAACATTCTGGATATTTGAACAAATAAACTCATTTACCGCCTTTTTTAAGCCCTGCAGGCTTTGCGCTTATGAAACTTCTTCAGGGAAATGCCTCAATTTTATTCCCCAAGGCGCCGATCTTCTATTGTTACCCAACGGAGCCGCCGCTTCTGCGCCGCGATGCCGACAGGATGACGGTCCCCGCCATCCCCTACAAACATCTAACTGGAAAGACGCTTTGTTATGCAAAAAACGCCTAAATTCAAAATCATCTCCCTTATAGGAATCGTTTTTTTTCTCTTCAGCTTTGGGTGCTCCGACGACAATGACCTTGAACCCTACCCGTTGCCCCTGGCCTTGCAGCGCATGGTCAACGAAGTCATTGCGCAGTACCAGGCGCCCGGCGCGGCTTTGGCCGTCCGATTCGCGGACGGATCGACATTTTCCTACGCCGCCGGCATGGCGGACCTGGGAACGCAAACGCCGCTCACGCCCCAGCATCTTTTCCGCATTGGAAGCGTTACAAAAACCATTACCGCCTGCGGCGTGCTCATGCTTTATCAGCAAGGCTTTTTCGGCCTGGACGATTCCGTGGAATCCATCCTTCCGGGCCTGATTCCCGTTTACGGAAGCCAAATCACCGTAAGGATGCTTTTGAACCACACCAGCGGGCTGGAAGACTATGTCGGTTGCCCGTATGAAGGCGATTATTTTTTCACGGCCATCGTGGACGATCCCACAAGAGCCTGGACGCCCCTGGAACTGGTCCAGGTCACGGTGGATTGCGGCCTGGCCGACACGCCCGGCCAATCTTTTTTGTATTCCAATGCAAACTACATTATTCTGGGCCTGATCATAGAAGCCGTGAGCGGACAGGCTTACGAGGATTTCGTCCAGGACAACATCTTTGACGCTCTTGGAATGCAAGACACCCTGTCTCCTGTGCAGACCGGATTTCCCGGGGATTTCGCCCGCGGATATTTTGAAAAAGACTCGGACGGTCTGCTCTACGACTATTCCATTCAAAGCCCCTCTGCCGTCTGGGCCGCAGGAAACGTTATTTCAACGCCTGCCGATCTGTTGCTCTGGGCGGAGGCGCTTTCCAGCGGGGCCTTATTGACTCAGGACGCCTTTGACCAACGGTTTGTTCCGGTGGACATGGAAGTAGAGGACCACCCGGAGGCCACGTACGGGCTCGGCGTTTTGATCGCGGGGCCTGAAGAGGGGCATAACGGCTCCGTGCCCGGGTACCAAACCCAATTATTCGCCGTTAACGGCGTCTATTTCGCCGTTTACACAAACTGCTACTTCCAAACCAAGGACAATGTCTCCCAAGTCATCTATGACAAAGCAAAAGAGATTTTACAGGCCTACGACGCTTTGTAAAAATCCCGTTTTGCCCTAATGCACAAAACTGTACTGCGCGGGCAGGCGGCGCCCCAGGTCGGACTCGAGCTTTTGGTTTTGGATTCCAAAACTATCGAAAATATTGGAGCCTCCGATTTCAAAAGCCTTAAGAAGACCCTGTTTCACTGAGGCGCCGTCCTCTTTTCGGCTCCCCCACCGGGTGCGCAGATTATTGACCAGATAATTCGGAAAACGCCGCCAAGGCGCCTTCATGGACTTTGCAGGCGCCGATCCGCTGTTGATGAATCTTGAATCCGTAATTACATCTTCAACCTTCTCTTGCAGCACTTCCCGCATGGATTGCTTAAAAGGCTCCAGGTTGTTCCATACGAACTCCTCAAAAAACAGGACGTGAACCTCCTGAAAATGCTCCTTAAGCAATTGATAGAGATGATGGTACATGTGCTTTTGAATCAGATCGTACCGATTTTGCGCCACAAATTCCTGAAGCGTGGGAACGGACTTTCCTTTATTCAGATTCAGGGTCCTCCTATACTGGTACATGGAGGCGATGTGGTCCAATTGATTGCGGAAAGAGACGATAATCCCGGCCTCCGGAAAGAGCGCCGCCAAATTACTGACCTGGGAAAGGGGCGCGTGGCTGATCAGGCCTTCGTCCGAAAACAGGACTTTATCCATCCCCCCCTGCTCCACCGCCCGCCGCACCAAATCTGCGCATTTGGGGTCTCCCGTGGCCGAGTAAACTTTCAGGGGGATGAACTTGTTAAAGTACAAGATGTTCGTAAAAGCGGGAAAAATAAGGTTTTGGGCGTAAGTTGTTCCGGTCCTGCCCAGGCCGACATGAAGATAGATCATTTCTTTGCCATTTGATTTGAACGGTCTGGCATATCCGCTCCGTTGCTGTCACCGGCGTTTTCAGGAAGGGGCTTTTTCGTCCATGACGGACGAGTCCGGCTTTAAGTTATGATTGACGCCACATGCGGGAGCCATAAAGCCTCTGGGACTTAAATGGAATCAATAAACTCGCCGCCCTCATTCAAGGGCGTTGGTTTCCCGTCCTGCAAGTAAAAGGTCGTTGCATTTCAGGGGCTGGTTACAAAGGGAAAAACTTCGCGGTCAGAAATTCGTGTTAATGACAGGACTTGGCAAGTACGGTAAAAACGTTAAAAAAGCAGGATGTTTAAAATAGGACTATCGCGGCGCCTAATGGCGCATGCCGCGCGCGGACGCGTTTCATTGATTCAAAGGGAAGAAAATTTGGCGTAAACGGGCGTTATTCGGCGTCCGGATCGTAAGGCTTTCCGCATTCCTTGCAATTGCCGTCCGGACCAATGACTCCAATGCAATTTCCGTCGCTGCACAGTTTGCGGTCATCCCACCCGTCATCCGAAGCATCATCCGAGTCATCTGCCGAGTCGGGAGCGTCTTCATACCCGTCTGCGGCTTCCGTTTGATCTTGCTCTACGGAATCTTCCCGCTCAACAGCTTCGTAGGAAGCCTGATCAAGACTTTCGTCATAAGGCTTGCCGCATTCCTTGCAACGGCCGTCTTCTCCGATGACGCCGATGCAACTGCCGTCAACGCAGAGCCTGCGGTTTTCCCATTCCTCATCCGTCATGTTTTTTTCTTGCCCGTTTTCTTCCATATTTAATCCCTTTTATATTTTTTTTCCTAAATATCCATGATCTCAAGAAATGTCAATATTCAAGAAAATGCGGCATTCTGCCGAAATAGGATTGGGAACCGGTGCGCGTTAAAAAAGATCAAACCGGCGCCCATAAGTAGTTTTCATTTTATATCAAACAGTTAGGTGAAAAACTATGATTTTTGCTCCAGTTCCTGAGGCCTTTCGTCTGCTGATAATCGATGACAACTCGGACATTCACAACGACTTTCGAACCATATTGACGGAAGAAGAAGAAACAAACTCCTTCCTGGACGCCATGGAAATGGAATTGTTCGGCCAGGCCCCGGCGGATTCCTGCCACAAAAACAAATACGAACTGGATTTCGCCCTTCAGGGAAAAGAAGGTCTATCCAAGGTGCAGGCGTCCCTCTTGGAGGGAAACCCTTACGCAGTGGCGTTTGTTGACATGCGTATGCCGCCGGGTTGGGACGGTCTGGAGACCATTGAGCGCATCTGGCAGGTTGATCCCCATATCCAGATAGTCATTTGTTCGGCGTATTCCGACTACTCCTGGCAGGAAATTATTGGACGCCTTGGCCGCACGGACAGCCTGTTAATCCTGAAAAAGCCTTTTGACGCGGCTGAGGTGGCCCAGCTGGCATCTGCATTGTCGGAAAAATGGAAGCTGGCCAAACAAGCCTCCCTTAAAATGGTGCAATTGGAGGGAATGGCTCAGGAAAGAACGCAGGAGCTGGCTTATGCCAATGAAGCCTTGCAGCACGAAATGAAAGAGCGTAAAAGCGCTGAAGCCGCCCTGCGCCACGCCCAGAAAATGGAAGCCATCGGAACCCTGGCCGGAGGCATCGCGCACGACTTCAACAACATCCTGTTCGGCGCCATGGGGTTTGCTGAAATCGCCCTGGGGGACGCTGAGCCGGGAACCCGCATTCATAAAAGCCTGGACCAGATTATCAACGCCCATAAAAGAGCGGCCAGGCTTGTGGATCAAATCCTGTCGTTCAGCCGCCAGATTGAACATGAGCCTCAGGTCATACACATTCACCCGGTCATCAAAGAGGCCCTAAGCCTGTTACGAAGCACCATCCCCTCGACCGTTGAAATCCGCAAGGAGATCGATGTTCGGTGCGGCGCCGTTATGGCGGATCCAACCAAAATCTATCAGGTCATCATGAACCTGTGCACCAACGCCTCCCAGGCCATGGAGGATGCTGTGGGCGTCCTGGAAGTCACGTTAAAGGAAGTTGACGTGCTTGAACATGAGGCGGCTTTCATGCAAGTCCCAGCCGGAAAATACGCCCGCCTGACGGTAAAGGACAACGGCATGGGTATGGACCAGGAGACGCAAAACCGGGTCTTTGAGCCCTATTTCACCACCAAACTGGACGGCCATGGAAACGGTTTGGGCCTTGCAACCACCTACGGCATCGTCAAATACCATAATGGGGCGATTCAGGTAGACAGCAGGCAGGGCCAAGGCACGACTTTCAGTGTTTTCTTCCCCATCGTAAAGGAGCAGGCCAGGGTCAACCTGGACGACTTGGTGGTTGCCGCGCCCGCTTCCGGCGACAAGCACATCCTGGTGGTTGACGATGAAAAGCCCATTATCCTGATGGAGGAAGCTACTCTGGTTCAGTGGGGCTACGAGGTAACGTCAACAACGGACAGCCAGGAGGCGTTACGGCTGTTTATGGAAAACCCCCATACTTACGACGCCGTTGTGACGGATCAGACCATGCCCAAATTGACCGGCATTGATCTGGCCAGGGAAATGCTCAAAGTCAGACCCGACCTTCCCATCATATTGGTGACAGGCTATTCCGCCGCCGTCACACGCCAAAAAGCCCCGGATCTGGGGCTGGCCGCTTACCTGGAAAAGCCGGTGGAGACTATGGTTTTGGCGCAAGCCGTGGATCAAGCCATATCAAGCCGAAACGCCATGCAAACCGGGGCTGCGGCCTGAAACAAGGAGCATTCCAGGGAGGGTCCTTGGGCGGCCGGACGGTTATAACTGCCATAGCGTCCATGGCGCAGCCTGCTAAAAAATGAACGTATATATTTGATTTTTGAGGGAAAGCCGGGCTTAGATCCTGTCACAGGGAATGTTCGCCAACAGTTCTTCTATGTCGTCGTCCATAAGCTCGCTAAGTTGTTCAAGATTGTATTGGGATTTGCAGGACCTGCAAAAAAACCGAACCTCGCGTCAAGATCGGTTGAGGTATAAACGCCCTTGGCACTCAGGGCATTTCATGCGATTTCCTGCAGGATTTCTAATGGAGCTTCGCAAAGCGAAAATGGATTTAGACATTCCTTGAACCGTCCATAAAAAAAAGGCGGGAATCCCCGCCCTGATTCCAACTAAGATCAATTGAACAAACAACCGCAACAGTCCTGACCAACATGCCTGAGAATGGCCGGGATGTCAACAAATCCCGGACGCTAATTTTTAGGGCGCCAACTCCAAAAATTCCAGGATCTCCCCGGGAGCAATGCTGTCCAGGCATTTCCCGTCCCGGCAGTTTTTTTCCTTGGTTTCAAAGCAAGGAGCGCTTTCGCACTCCCCCCTGAAAACCTGAACCCGGGGGCCAACGGGCCGCCATCGAACCGGGTCCGAGGGGCCGAACAAGGCTGCGGTGGGCATGCCCAGCATGGCTGCAACGTGGGTGGCTCCCGAATCATTGCCCGCATAAGCCCTGGACGCCGTCAAGAGGTCCTTGAACTCCAGCAAAGATTGGGGCCGGAGAACTTCCGGATTGCTTGTCCAGGCCTCAAGCCCCCGCTCCAAGCCGTGGTCGTCCGGGCCTAAGACCAGTTTACCTGGAATTCCTTTTTCCTTCAGCGCGTCAAAAAGACTCCCAAAGGATTTCAAAGGCCAATTTTTTCGAGAACTGCCAGATCCCGGATGCAAAAGGACCGGCGCATCGGCCGGCCTTTTGGTTCTGGCGTATAAATCAAAAGCATGGAGCCTATGGGAATAGCTGGTTCCTGCTTTGGGATCAACCAATCCGGCTTTTTGCAAGCGCTCCACCATGCGGTCGAGGACGTGAACCCGCTCGCCGGGTTGGGGCCGGGGCGGAACGGAATACGCTTTGTTTGAGAGGGATTGGACGGCGCTGAAAAGGTCCTGGGAAAAGGAAAAGACGAGCACCCTGTCGCGGGCTTGAATCTGCTCCCTCACCCAAGGGGAGGGAGCGGGTCCGTATAACGAAGCAATTTCGGGCGACTGCACGGGAAAGGCGGCTTGGGCCAGGCCCAGTTCCTTGGCCAGCGCCCCCAGGCCGGGAGCGCAAAACAGGGTCAGCGAGCATCCGGTATGCTCAACAACGGCCTGCAGCCCCCACAGGGCCATGACGCCGTCTCCCAAAGCTCCCTGGATAATGGCGAGAACGTTCATTATGCAGCGCCGCCGAGGCGGGGATTATATCCCCATCTCCTCAAGGATGCCGGTCATGAGCTTGCCTGCTCCGCCGAACAGGGAGTAGTCCGCCACCCTGCCGGTGAGCATGGTGCGCTCCATGTTCATTTCAATGACGGTGGCGCCGCCCAGTTTGGCGATGCGGGCCATGCTGGCCGCCGGCTCCACTATGGCCGAGGTGCCCACAACCATCATCACGTCGCATTGCTCGGCCAGTTCCTTGGAGCGCCACAGGGCCTCCGAGGGAATCATTTCGCCGAAAAACACGCAATCCGGCCGAAGCATGCCGCCGCAGGAGCATCTGGGCGGAATAACTTCCAGGGAGACCTCGCTGGTTGGGATTTTCGCTTCGCAGTCCATGCAGCGCTGCTCGGCGAAGGTGCCGTGAAACTCGATCACATCCTTGCTTCCGGCGGCCTGATGCAGACCGTCCACGTTCTGGGTGATGATGGCGGCCAGGTTGCCGGTTTCCTCCAGCCTGGCCAGGCCTTTATGCAGGTTGTTAGGCTGGGCCTTGTCAATGACTCCTTTCATTTCAGCCACCAGGATTCGCCAAACCCGCTCCGGATTGGCTAAAAAGGAGTCTATGTGGGCGATTTCCATGGGGTCGAACTTCTCCCATAATCCGCCCTTGCCCCTGAACGGGGGAATGCCGCTTTCCACGGACACGCCCGCTCCGGTGAGGGCGACCACAAGCCGGGCGTTCTTGATGTCTTCAGCCGCCCTTTTGATCAATTCTTTCATGTCTTACCTTTTGTACCCGATGGCTTGCAAAAGGCTTTTGCGAGCCTCTTTGTTTTCATCATTTTCCACGCCTTTGGGCGAAAACCCGTCGATCACACCCAAAATGCCGGCGCCCTGCTCGCTCACCGCGGTGATGACCTCCACCGGGTTGGCCGTGGCGCAATAGATGCTGCACACTTCCTGGCAGCGCTTCACTGCGTTCAGGACATTGATGGGATAAGCGTCTTTCATAATCAGATAAAAGGTATGGCCCGCGCCCACGGCCAGGGCGTTCTTGACGGCGGCGTCGATAAGTTCAGGATCGTTGCCGTCGGTGCGCACCAGGCATTCCATGGAGGCTTCGCAAAAAGCCAGGCCGAATTTCACGCCGGGCACGGAGCCCACCATGACTTCGTAAAGGTCTTCCACGGTTTTGATAAAATGGGATTGGCCCACAATAATGTTGGCTTCCTCCGGGATTTCCAGGCGAACGGATTTCAGTTCCATAAGGAATCTCCTTGCGGTTATAGTTACGCTTTCAATGTTCTTTCAGAAGGTATTATAGCTCGAAAACCCGGTCGCAGGCAACTGCGGAGCATTGGATGTCCGCGCCCTGTTCGGCCAGGATGTTTTGAGAGTCTTCCACGATTCTATCCATGTCGTCGTCGAACCGGTCCTGGTTCAGGTGAAACAGGCCAAGCTCCTTGACGCCCGCCTGCACCGCAAGCTCCACGACTCGGGGATACACGGAATGGCCCCAGCCGCGCGTGGTCTCGTATTCCTTGGGGGTGAACTCGGCGTCGTGGATCAACAGGTCGGCGCCTTGGCAGAACGCCAAGTAGTCTTCAAAATACTTGGCGTTGTTATGGGGAAAATCCAGTTCGTTGTCCGTCAGAAAAACAAAGGTTTTTCCGTCTTCCTCGAACTTGTAGCCCGAGCCGCCGTTCGGATGGGTAAGAGGAATGGGAGTGACTGTGATGGAGTCAATCTCAAAAGAGGTCGGGCATACGGGTTCGTATTCCACTTCCGCCTGTATGGCGTTGGGCCTGATGGGAAAATTGGGCGGCGCCATGACGCGCGATATGAGCTTTTCCACATATTGCCTGGCGAAGGGGCAGCCCTGCATGCGGATTTTGGCCGATTTTACGTAAAGAGGCTTAAAAAAAGGAAAGCCCATCAGGTGATCCCAATGGGCGTGCGTGAAAATAAAATCGTATTCAAAGCGTTGTTCTTCCATGAGCTGGTTGCCAAGGCGGCGAATGCCTGTCCCGGCGTCGATGACGATCACATGGCCGTTCTTGCTGCGGATCTCCATGCACGTTGTGTCGCCGCCGTACTTCAGGTAATTTCTACCCGAAACCGGGATGGACCCTCTTGAACCCCAGCACTTGATGAACATGGCTCATCCCTCCCATGGAAAACGCCGTAAACGGCAGGGCGCGAGAAACCTTCATCCAGCCGGTCCCTTGCCCATGATGGTGAACCAGGTGCTTTCCTGTTCCCATTCCTGTTGGACAACCGCTCCCAATGCCTTGATTGCATCCTTTATATCGCGAATTTCGGAACGCAGCAACCCGGACAGCACAAAATGCTTGCCGCGTAAGAACAATGGATCTGACGCCATCTCTTTCATGACCGCAAAATGGATGTTGGCGACCACAAGATCGGCCGGCTCCTGCACGTAATCCAAAGCGCTGCCGCGCACGGTCCGGATTTTCTCTTCCATGTGGTTCAATTCCACATTGCGGGCCGTGGTTTTAGCAGCCAGAGGATTCAAGTCCACGGCAAGGACGCTTTCGGCGCCCAAGGCCGTTGCGGCCAAAGCCAAAAGCCCGGTGCCCGTTCCCAAATCCAAAACCCGCCTGGGTTTTTCGTCCCGGTACAAAATTTCCAGAGCCAGCATGCAATCCCTGGTTGTGGGATGCGTGCCCGTCCCAAAAACCACGCCGGGATCCATCCACAGCCTGGTTTTGCCCGGAGGCGTCTCATGATCGGACCAGGGCGCGCAAACGGAAAACCCGCCGATATCCAGAATCTGATCGTGGTCCTGCTGCCACTGGGTGTAAGGCATTATATAATTGTCCAGCAGCAGCAGGCCGGGATTGGTGCGAACCAGGTCGAAAACCGTCTTATGGGCTGACCGGGAGAAAAACAGGAAGCTGTACTCGTCTTCCTCCCAGTTTCCTATAAAATCATCCCCCAAACCGAGTTCCAGTTCAGGTTCCAGGCAGCCCTGAATATAGTATATAAAAAGGTCTTTATAAGGACATTCCAACGTGCAAAGCCCTTATGGTTCGATTATTTTGTCGAAAATTGCAAAAACCGCCTTCTGGGACGCGGATTCCTCGGGCAATTCGATGGTCGGCTGCCCATTGAGGTCAAAGTCGTAAACCAAGTCGTCTTCCGGCACGGTTCCGGCCAATTCCAGGCCTTCATCCTCGATAACCTTCAACAAGGCTTCGGAGGGCTCGCCTTTGGCCTGGTTGAGGATCAAATAGCTTTTGCCCATGCCGATGCTCAGATCCTGGGCCAGTTTATTGATCCTGCCGGCTGCCTGGAGTCCGCGCCTGGACGGATCGGACACGATGAGCAGGATGTCCACGTCCTTGGTGGTCAGACGGCTGATGTGCTCCATGCCGGCTTCGTTGTCGATAACCAGGTATTTATAATTTTCCGCCAGACGCTCCAAAAAGCGCGTCAGCAAGGAGTTGGCCGCGCAATAGCAGCCAGATCCTTCCGGCTGGCCCATGACGATGAGGTCGTAGTCTTCGGACTCGCAAATGGCCTCTTCCATCTTCATTTCAATAAAAAGGTCCTTGGTCATGCCCGAAGGCACTTCGCCTTTTTTCATTTTCTCACGGGCGCCGCCCAGGGTTTCCTCAACCTCCAGGCCAAGCACTTCGTTGAAATTGGCGTTGGAATCTGCGTCCACGGCCAGGATAGGCTTCTTGCCTTTGCTTACCATGTATTTCACCAGCATTCCCGCGATGGTCGTTTTGCCAACGCCGCCTTTGCCGGCAAGGGCTATGGAATATTGCATATTACTGTCTGCTTCCTTTCCCGAAAATATTATCGAATAAAAAATCCGGCGATTCTTGGCCGGTTTAAATAAAAAAGCCAATACTACGCATGGTTATAAGAAAATAGGCCACGGGGCCTGATCCGTCAAGGAACTTTATATATATGCAACATTTCCTTGACAAGCATTGTTAGGATTTCTACACTGACCCAGACTCATTAGGGGTGTTCCTTGACTGAGAGCCCTTCGGGCAACCCTTAAGACCTGACCAGGGTAATTCCTGCGTAGGGAAATGAGCCGGAGCTTATTTGTTCAATAGCCCTGCCGTTTCCTATTTTTGGGAAACGGCTTTTTTATTTTTTGGAGGTAATACCATGACACAACTTATCTGGGCCCGCGAAGGCCGCATTACGGAGGCCATGCGCCAGGTGGCTGAGGCGGAAGGATACACTCCCGAGGAAATCCGGGATAAAATCGCCGCCGGAGTCGCCATTATTCCCATCAATAAAGGAAGGAGCTTTCCGGCCAGGGGCATCGGCGAAGGCCTGAAAACCAAGATCAACGCCAATATCGGAACCTCCCCCAGCCATTTCAACCTGGAAGAGGAACTGGAAAAGCTCAAGGCGGCCGTTGACGCCGGGGCCGACGCCGTCATGGACCTCTCTACGGGCGGCGATCTTAAACGGGTGCTGCAAACCGTATTGGAAAACTCCCCCGTGCCCATCGGCACCGTGCCCGTATACCGGGTGATCGGCGAGCTTTTGTGCAAAGGAAAAGGCACCGCAGACATGACCGCCGACGCCCTGTTCGACGAAATTGAAAACCAGGCCAAGATGGGCGTGGATTTTGTCACGGTCCATTGCGGCGTCATTCAGTCCACGGTCAAAACCCTGGCAGGCTGCGAGCGGGTTATGGGCATGGTTTCCCGGGGCGGCGCCATCATGGCCGAGTGGATGGCCATCCACAAAGAGGAAAATCCCCTGTACGCCCAGTTTGACCGCCTTTTGGATATGTGCGTGGAATACGACCTGACCCTCTCCCTGGGAGACGGGCTGCGCCCCGGCGCCATTCATGACGCGGAAGATCGCGCTCAGTTAAGCGAAATGATGATTTTGGGCGAACTGGCCAAGCGCGCCCGCAAGGCCGGCGTTCAGGTGATGATCGAAGGTCCCGGCCATGTGCCCCTGCACCGCATTGCAGGCGACGTCAAAACCCAAAAGCGCCTCTGCGACGGCGCGCCTTATTACGTCCTGGGCCCCCTGCCCACCGACGTGGCCCCCGGCTACGATCATCTGGTCAGCGCCATCGGCGGCGCCATCGCCGCGGCCAGCGGCGTGGACTTTCTGTGCTACGTCACCCCGGCGGAGCATCTCCACCTGCCCAGCGTGCAGGACGTGCACACCGGCGTCATCGCCTCCCGCATCGCCGCCCACATCGGAGACCTGGAAAAAAACCTGCCCGGCGCCCACGACTGGGATCTGAATATGTCCAAGGCGCGCAGGGATTTTGACTGGGAGAAGATGTTCCAGCTTGCCATCGACCCGGAACTGGCCCGCAAGCGCCGCAACCAGTCCGAAGACAAGGAGCGCGACGTCTGCACCATGTGCGGCGACATGTGCGCCCTCAAGTCCTACACCAGGGCCACGGAAGCCGAAGAAAAATAACCCCGCCCCAAGCCGAATCCAGCCCCGGGTTTAACGCCCGGGGCTGTTTTTTCCCGTTCCCATGCTGTGCTTTAAAATACATATTAAAAAGTAATAAATTCAGTAGTTTATCAATTACCATACTGGTTGATTGAAAGCTGAACACCCGATTTGTACGTTTGTTTTTAACCACGGAAGCCACGGAAAACACGGATGAAACGGGATTGAAAACTTCAGTGGCTTCAGCGCCTTCCATGGTTTGAGGTCTTTCTCAAGGGGCTTGGCTCACACAGGGGCGCTGCTTGCCGCGCCCGACCTGTCATTCCAAGGCGTCCATGGATCACGTAGGGGCGCCGTTTGCTGCGCCCGACCTGTTATTCCCGAATGCCTATGGGCCGCGTAGGGGCGAAGTCTCCCAGCCCGACAATCCCGAGAGCCCTGGCTTTTGTAGCGACAGGCCCCCGTGCCTGTCCATGCTTTTTGCCGGTCATTCCCGAACGTCCCTGTCGGGAATCCAGGGGCTTTGCCTTTGGGTATTTGGGCAGCCCCGGAAAGACAACATCCCGCCGGGATCGCGGAGCGACATGTAGGTCGGATTACGCGAAGCCAGGATAGAGGTCCAGACAAGACGGGGTTAAAATTTCATGATAAACGCGCCATGGGCCCATCCCTTCATGCGGAGCAATCCGACAAGATAGAGGATAATAGGGAGGCTGTGTTTCCAACGCATTCGGGCAGCCCTGGCGGGGCAGTATCCTGCCAGGGTCGCATCGTAGCGAGATTTATTTCATCCGAATAGATCGTGGATAGCCTACAACTTGTCCCAACCAGTCGCGTTTCCAATGCCTGAAGCAAAAAGCATTTCACCCGCCTCTCCGCCTTTTTTTGTTCTGAAATCACCCTCAATCAAGCTAATTTCATTTTAAAATAAGTTATGATTTCAAAAATATATAGAGTTAGTGACTTATTAAGGGACGTCCCTCAGAATATTTCAAAGTTATGTCTGGGCCTCGGTGACGGCGGCGAACCTGCTCACCCTTGCAAGGGCCGAGTTGAAAAAACAAGCCGCTTAAACCGGTATCCGGATTGCGGGAATCATCTTCCACAGGACAGGTGCGCCCGAAAACCTGCGATCCATGGCTTTTTGGAGATGAAAACCACAGTGCGTGGCTCCGACGGTCAGTGGTAAAAGAACGAAAGCAGATCAAAGTCCTTTCCCGCCTGGGAAATCCAGGATTTATGGACAGACACTACTTAGTAAAGGACATCCCCTCGAATTCTCGAATTTTTTATGTTGGATTAAATTTAGTCTTGTCTTTATCTATCTGGGATGGTTAATCTTCAAATAGTTAGAATCCGTCAATCACCATATTGGTCAATTCTGTATAGTTAACTATTAGGTAGAATAGGACATGAAAGAAGCCATAAATATTGATCATCATATCAATGAGTTAATTGCTTCGAAGTTGCAGCATCAGTTCTATGACGGTTTGTATCTTGTTTCAATGGACCATAGTCCAAGCGAGCAATTATCAGGGGATGAGTGGTATACATCAACTCTTGTTCTTTCGGCAGGAGTAGAACACTCAGCCTTGGCACGAGACATCGCTAAAACGCTTCGCTCCAAAACACCTTGCTTGACAAAATGGAGCAAGGCCACCCGATATTACAAAAGGAATTTTTTTATAGCGCTGAATAAACATATAAAAAAATATCCTGTTTTTATATTTGCTGTCACGGCACATAAAGAAACAATCATTAATTCAAAGAACTTTTTAATAGAACAACTTCAAGCCAAGGATAAATATTTCGAAGAAGTAAATGGCCAAAAAATAAGAGTCAAATTTGGCCCATTTTATCAAAAAGAGACGAAAGAAGAAAAATTCATCACAATATCTGAGAACAGAGCTATTATGGCTTTATTTGTTGCACATTTTGTAGTCAGAATGCATACTAGAATGTGGGAGGCAGCAAATAGATTTCATCCTGGTGGTTTAAACTGGAATTTTTTTGCTGATAAATTTCCTGGACCTCCGGGGGAAGACATGGAGTTAATGTTCACCCTGCTATTAGGGCGAAATATTAATAGGGGAAGGATTCTGTGGGGGTATTTTCAGCAATCGGATATAGTCGAAACAGACTTATTGGCTGATAATTTAGCCGGCTGTTTTAGTGATATGGTCAAAAGAAAATCTACATATAAACAAATCGACACAGGAAAAGGTCTCATATACTGGGAACAGTGGCATACAGTTTTAGGGGACATCCCTTAGCAAGTAACTAACTTTATTTCATACTGAAATAACAAGTAAATTACTGCATTACAATACGAATTTAGCAAGGTTCAAATTGTTTTTGGGGACGTCTTTGATTAATTGACTAACCTGCAGTCGCGCACGGACCGTGTTTTTGGGGACGCGTGTTTTTGGGGACGTCTTCGTGTTTTTGGGGACGTCTTTGATTAATTGACTAACCTGCAGTCGCGCATGGGCAAAGGACGCGGATTCAAATCCTCCAGGGCGTATTTGTTTTCCAGGGCTATCCGGCGACAGCGCTCTACGTGTTTTATGGAGACATCCTATGAAATTGTGTTGGGAAACAAAAAAAGGGGAAGAAATCCCCTTGATTGCAAAAAATGAAATGGGGTGAGTGATGGGATTTGAACCCACGACCTCCTGGGCCACAACCAGGCGCTCTGACCAACTGAGCTACACCCACCATGTAGTGACGGGCGAGAGTTACCATAGCCGTTCGGGCATTTCAAGCCTTTTTATTGGTTTCGTGAAAATAGGCTTACAAAAATCCAACAAAATGGAATTGGGGCAAAAATCCGCGATAGGCCGTTTCAAACACGGCCAAGGCCGCAGACGGCGTCATATATCTTATATCAAGGCGCCTTCAAGCAAGTAATCATATTCCAGGGCGAGTCCAGGAATGACGCTGGGTCCCGGCTTGCGGACGATCCTGAAAAGCGGATCGCCCTTGCCGGGATGACGGTCTTATATGGGGGAAGGAGAGTTTTCGGGGCGCAAATCCATTTGTTGGGTTTCGCGCGTATGTTTCAGGCGTTAACCACTATTCCGGCGGGGGATGAAGTTTTTCTTTGATACAATTCCGCAAGCTCTACCCAACCTACCATTTTTATGGATAAAACGTAGATATTATGGGTAATACGGGCGGCGATTCAGGCCAATGGGGTTGACCCGCTCCTTGAAACCGTGGGTTAAGTAATTGGAAGCTGTTAGTTTTCAATCACTCAGAGCCACATCAAGGAGGGGTCATGAACAAGGTACTTTATGTCGGAATGGATGTCCACAAAGAAAGCATCGTTGCAGCAACGGCGGAAGGGGCAAGCGGAGAGGTTGACATGTTCG